>JABGZB010000101.1 GCA_018674955.1 Verrucomicrobiota bacterium
CGATATAGAGCGCATACAGGACATGGGCCTGTTGACAGTTAAACTTTGTCAACTTTTAGCCTTAAGGCCTGACATTCTTCCTACTGAAAAATGCATCCAACTTCAAAAACTTTATCAAGATGGAGCGCATTTACCCCCGGAGGACACACAACACTTGCTCCAAAAAGTTTCTCCAAAAGGGTTTCTCGAAAATTTCACATCACTGAATATGCACCCAATAGCCAGTGCTAGCATTGGCCAGGTTCATGCAGGTCGGCTAAAGAATGGCGATGAGGTCGTAATCAAAATAATTAAGAATGACTACTTAAAAACATTCCAAAGGGATTTAAAGAGAATGAGGAGATGGATTAAAATTGGGCTATTACTTTACCCCCCTCTCCGAAGAGTCGGCAATCCAATGGGCCTTCTCGATCACATTGAGGATTACACAATGAGAGAACTCGATTTACGAAACGAAATCAAGGGTTGCGCCTTTCTTGAAAAATCCCTCAAGATTTTGAATCACAGTGGCTTTGTCATATCCAAGCTGAGCTTCCCCAAGATGCACCCAGAACTTTCCAATTCAAATGTTTTGGTGATGGAGAGAATAACCGCACCTACCATCCAGACACATTTGGAACAAAAAACTTTTATGTGGAAGGATATGTTGGAACTATTCCGTATCCACGGGGCGTTTATGTTTGGATTGGGAAGATTTCACGGAGACCTTCACCCTGGAAACTCCATGCTCGACAAGAATGGCGTGTTCACTTTTATTGACAATGGAGCAATTTGTGAGTCTCCAAAGAATGTAAGAGAAAGCTTGTTCCGGTTCTTTTATTTCTTGGCAAATGGAAAATCGAAAGAAGCCTACAGTAGTCTTTTGAATATGGCAAAAAAAGAACCGGATGAGCAAACAAAAAAAGAATACTTCGAGGCCATGCACAAACTTTACAATGGTTTCAGCGGGAAAAGCGTAAGTGAAATATCACTGACCCAACAAATGATGAAGACAGTCAAAACTGCAGTGTTAGCTGGCTGCGAATTTGGCGAGGAATCATTTCCAATAATACGTTCACTTATGTATTTGGACGGCATGGTCTTAAAAGGTCATCCAACGGTAGATTTAATCAGTTCAATGAAACCTTATCTCCAAGAATTTTCAAATATAGTTGAGTTAAACCTTGATTTTGATGAGCCAAAAAAAACAAAAGCTACAAATTTAAATATGCCAGCTTAGTTTTGAAATGATCTAGTTTTTTCGTAAAAAATATGGAAACGGTCGAGACGCTTGCATAAGGCGTGTCGCATTACGTTCGTTTGCCCATGGTGAGGAATAACACAGCTTCTTTTTTTACGTTGACGACCTCTCTCTGAATCTCTGCTCAGTCTTTTTGTGGGTTTAGTCCAAACGCTGTGTACTAGGCTTGTAATCATTTAATGTGCTTTAGCATTCGGGCAAAAGTCTACCATTAGATGCACTAGACTGTTCTTGTCGTAGGGGCTTAAAGGAGCGGACTGGGTTAAAAAAGAATGGTACTTAGCGTCGAGCAGCAGGGCGGTTGGCCGTGTAGCAATATCTGGATTGCCTGAGTTGCAGCGGATACTCGAATCGCGGCGTTAATCCCCAACCCGCGGGAGCCTTTGAACGTTTTCTTATTGAAAAAAAGGGCCTATCATGCAAGTCGAGCTGACCGTTAACAGTGAGTTAAAGACAGATGGGAGAATACTATCTGAGGAACTCCATCAATATTATAAAGAACAAGCCTTTTGAATTTTCCATCTGGCAATTGTCAGGAAAGCCGGACACCCCTTGAGCTAAAACTCACCTCACTTGGTCAAGATGGCCAGTCAATAAAGTCGTGTGGTTCAAAGCTTGGCTTGCTAAACTTTTGGTCATATGTATCCCGTAAAACGTAGAATGTTCTTGAAAAGTGGCTTGGCCGCGTCTGCGCTGGGTTTCCCGGCGCTTGGCCAAGTGCGGGGGGCCAACGACAGGGTACAGATGGCGCTGATTGGGTGCGGCGGCCGGGGTACGCAGGTCACCTCGAGCCTGGCCCGGCGCAGTGACGTCGAGTGTTCGCAGGTGTGCGACATCCACGAGGAGCGCCTCGTCCGGATTGCCGAACATATGTCGGAACAGCAGGGAGGCCGGAAGCCGTTGCTGGCCCGCCGAATGGAGGAGGTTTTTGCCAATAAGGACGTTGATGCCGTGGTGGTGGCCACTCCGGATCATTGGCATACGCCGGCTGCCATCCTCGCCTGTCAGGCGGGAAAGGATGTCTACGTTGAGAAACCGTTCAGCCACAACATTTGGGAGGGTCGCAAGCTCGTGGAAGCGGCGCGGAAGTACAAGCGTATCGTGCAGGTCGGCACACAGAATCGCAGCGCCCCATACAACCTCGCAGCTCGGGAGTACATCCGATCCGGCAGGCTCGGCGATGTGCGCCTGGTCAAGGTGTTCAACCTCAAGGGCGGCGGGCCGTTTCATCTCGGGACAAGCGGTAGTTCACCGAAAGGCTTTTCCTGGAAAACCTGGCTGGGACCGGCAAAGGCACGGCCTTATCACAGCCGCATATTTCACGCTGGTTGGCATTATTTCTGGGACTACTCCGGAGGTGATTTGGCTGACTGCGGCATTCACCAACTCGACCTTGCGCTGATGGTAATGGGCGATCCCGCCGCACCAGCTGCGGTGTCCGCCTCGGGCGGCCGTATCCAGCACCGGGGCGACGACGCCGAGGTGCCGGATGTGGAGATTCTGCAGTATGACTATCCCGGTTTTGTTATGACATTCGAGCATTCGCATTTCGCCGGTGGAATGAGCAAGATCAACGGCAGCATCCGTTCGAGTGACAAGTTTCCGTACTGGCCACAGTGCGCGACACGTATCGAATTTTACGGCACGAAGGACATGATGGTGCTCGGGCGGCACGGCGGCGGTTGGCAGGTGTTCGCCTCAAACGGCAGGGTGGTGGGGCAGCAGTATGGCCGGCATCCGGACTCGGAGCATCAACGGAATTTTGTCGACTGTGTGCGCTCGCGCGAGTTGCCCAACGCAGACGTTGGGCTCGCGCAGGTGACAACGTCTGTAATGCATATGGGTAATATCGCGCACCGAGTCGGCAACCAAAAGCTGCGTTACGACACCAGGTCGGAGCGGTTCATCGACAGCGAACCCGCAAACCGCTTGTCCAAGCGCCAGAACATGAACCCTTATTCCGTCAAGGAGATGGTTTGAGGTCTTCAACCGGCATTCGTGATAACGATGCAGAAATAGGGAATTAGAAAAACCTTGAATTCCCTATCACTACAAGCAGAACAGCCAAGCGCCGGTCGATGCTAATCACAATAGCCTGCTCGACTCCATTCTTTGCGCTTCAGGCAATGATCTCGTGTACAACTTTTCCGTGGACGTCCGTTAGACGAAAGTCACGACCGCTGTAGCGGTACGTGAGCTTTTCGTGGTTTAGCCCCATGAGGTGCAGGATGGTGGCGTGCAGGTCGTGTACGTGCACGGGATTCTCGGCGGCAGAACAGCCGAACTCGTCTGTGGAACCGTAGGTGAAGCCGGGTTTCACTCCACCGCCCGCCATCCAGACGGTGAATCCGTAGTGGTCATGGTCGCGGCCTTTCTGCCCCTCGGAAGTCGGAGCACGACCGAACTCGCCGCCCCAGATTACCAGTGTTTCATCGAGTAAACCGCGGAGTTTTAAATCCTGAATCAAACCGGCGATGCCCTGGTCGCATTCGCGGGCGAGATGGGCATGGCCACCCTTGATATCGCCATGCCCGGTGTCCCACGCGATGTCGTAGCCGCTAATGGAGTGCGAGAGTTGCACCATGCGCACGCCTCGTTCAACAAGGCGCCGAGCGATTAGGCAGCCTTTGGCGAATTCGCTTTTGCCGTAGAGATCAAGTGTAGGTTTGCTTTCCTTGGCCGTATCAAAAACATCCGGCACGGCGAACTGCATGCGGAAGGCCATCTCCATCGCCTGAATGCTGGACTCCAGTTTCTGATCCTGCTGCTGGCGCTCGAGATCAAACTGATTGAGCTGAGCGAGTAGGTTGGCCTGTTGACGTTGTTCGGTCCGGGATAGATGCGGGTTTTTTAGGTCACGCAAAATGCTGTCTGGCTTCATCTCGGCGATATTCGCGTACACCCCGGCATAAGCTCCTGGCAAAAACGAGTTACCCCAGTGCGCCGCTTTGCCGCGGGGTTTAGCGCGTGGGCTCATGGCAACAAGACCGGGTAGTTCCTGATTCTCCGTGCCGAGGCCATAGCATAACCACGAGCCGAGGCTGGGTCGACTGGGCTGCAGATGCCCTAGATTAAACATCATCATCGCGCCCGCATGCTCGGGAATGTCCGTATGCATTGAGTGGATGAAACAAATGTCATCGGAGCACTTCGCTGTGTGAGGGAAAATATCGCTCACCCATTTGCCTGTTTGCCCATATCGATTGAAACTGAAGGGCGACGGGAACAGGCCGTTTTTGGTGTTCCGGAGCGACTTTCGATCAACAATCTTCGGCCGTTTACCGGCGAACTCGGCGATCTTCGGTTTGTAATCAAATGTATCCACTTGCGACGGCCCGCCCGGCATGAATAGCTGAATCACATGCTTGGCCTTGGGCGCAAAGTGAGGCGCCTTGGGCGCAAGCGGCGAAGCCTGTCCAGCGCTGGCACTTTGGTTAAACATCCCGGCGAGACCGACGCTTCCAAGGCCCGCACCGATTCGGTGCAAGGCGTCACGTCGTGAAATCGGCGGGAGTGGATTTCTGTGGAGTTGCATTGTTTGGAACGGTCTATCGAATGTACATGAACTCGTTGGCGCTGAGCAAGGCCTGACAATACTGCTGCCAGCGGGTCAGTCGACTGGCGACTGGCTGCGTACCCTTTAAGAATCCTTTGGCTAGGCGCTGTTCGCGTTCGGTAGGCGCCCGACCATAGAGCAGCAAGTAGGCACGTGCAATGCGGGTTGTCACATCGTCGAACTCCCTCTCCAATCGCTTGGCCAATGCACTGGCACGGTCGAGCATAAACTGGCTGTTCATCATGAACAAAAACTGTTGAGGAATGACGTTGGCCGTACGCTTGGCTGCGCTGGCCCGCGGGATTGGAAAGTCGAACAGGCGAAGGAATTCATCCGAAGCCAGAGGCGCGTTACGGCTGACCTTTGCGTAAAGTGTGCGGCGGCGGCTGGCGACGATGTCCTGCACCGGCCCGCCACCTATCTGAAGGTCAAGTTCGCCAGTGACGGCGAGCAGTGAATCCCGCCAAGTTTCCGCGTCCATCCGGCGTGGTGTCATGCGCCAAAGCGAGCGGTTGTCCCCGTCGCTCGCAAAGGATATCTCGTCAAACGCACTGCTGCCTCGATAGGTCGCAGAGGTAAGAATCAGTCGATGCAACGCCTTGGTCGACCAGCCGCTTTCGACGAATGTCGCAGACAGCCAATCGAGCAATTCAGGGTGTGTTGGCTTTTGTCCTAGCACACCGAAATTATCTGGCGAACGTACCAACCCTTCGCCAAGGTGATGCTGCCACACACGGTTTACAAACACCCGTGCCGTCAGCGGATTGGTCGGATCGACCACTGCATTGGCCAATTGTTCACGCCCGCTGCCCTGATTAAAATGCTCGCGATTTTTGCCGGCGACAATGCGCAGAAACCGGCGCGGCGCCACCTTGCCCGGTTTCATCGAATTGCCGCGTAGCGCCACTTTCATATCCTCGCTCCCGGCGTCCCGCAATGTATGGGCAAACTCAAATTTCGGCGGTGCCTTTGCCTCCAGTTCCTTGAGCTCAATTTGCCAGTTGGCGATCTGTTTCTTGATCTCGTCCGACTGGGGCTGCTTCTTGGATTTCCCGATTTTATCGTGCAGGGCATCGATGGGGTTCCGGGCGTTGTGATAGGCGTCTATCACCTTCCTGTCGGCCAACGGCGTTTCGCCTTCGCGCGTGTTGTTGAACACGCCGGCAATCGAGTAGTAATCCTGTATCGGTATCGGATCGAACTTGTGATCGTGGCAGCGCGCACACGCCACCGTCAGCCCGAGGAATCCCCGCGAAAAAGTGTCCACGCGATCGTCGAGTGTTTCGCTCTTTGCCTGCGCGATGCTCTCCGGGTCGCCGCCGTCCGAGGCATATGTCGGGCCCAGCGTGAAAAAGCCGGTACCGGCCGCTGCCTCGCGCCCCATCTTGTCGCCGATGATCTGGCTTCGGACGAACTCGTCGAACGGTAGATCGGCATTGAACGCGCGAACCACCCAGTCGCGATACTGCCACGCCTTGGGATGCGACCGGTTATCCTGCGTCCAGCCCCCCGCATCGCTATACCGCGCCACGTCCAGCCAATGCCGTCCCCAGCGTTCGCCGTACTGGGGCCGGTTGAGCAGTGAATCCACTAACACTGACACCGCTTGATCGTTTAGCTCGTCCACAGAGTCGCCCCCCAACCGCTTAGACCAGTCGCGCAACTCATCCGGCGTGGGCGGCAGTCCCGTCAAACCCAAAAATACGCGGCGCACAAATACGGACGCCCTGGCTTCCGGCGACTGCCTGAAGCCGGCTTCGTGTAAACCTTCGGCAACGAACTGGTCGATTGGATTCCGTACCCTCCCACCCGACACAGTCGGAGGGATCACTTTTTTAATCGGTCGCCATGCCCAATGTTCGCGAGCCTTTGCCCAATCGTAATTATCCGTCGTTGGTACGACCGTTGTCTTGGGCCAAGGAGCTCCCAACTCAACCCACTTCGCTAGAGCCGCAATTGCCAGGTCGCTCAACTTCGGTTTACCCATCGCCGGCATCTTCTTGCCCTGGTGCCGAACGTAACGAATCATTCGACTCTCGTCCGGGTTACCAAGAATGATGGCTGGCCCGTGTTCGCCCCCTTTCAAGATGGCGTCTCGGCTGTCCAGACGGAGTCCGCTCCGATGCCGCTCAGCCAGTCCGCTGTGGCACTCATAGCAATTATTCGCCAAAACCGGCCGCACTTTGGCTTCAAAAAACTCAAAGTGCTGAGAATCAGCATAAACCAAATCCACACAAATAACACAGCAAGCAGCAAGTGTTTCAGCTAAAAATTTCAACGCACAGAAAGGTGATGCAACGAGACTATCTCAGACAAGCACCAAAGAGTTCAAGATGCAGATTTGTTGGAAAAGAGCCACAAGGCCAATACAGGGCGATGGGTCGGGCTATGCCCTCCCAGCGTCATAGCATTGACTTACTCTACAACATTGAGCAAACAATCAACCCGTCCAGATTAACGAAAGCTTTGACCCGGTTTGGATAACTCGACCACAAAAATCCTCGAACTTGTGGAACTTGCCCCATTTGCCGGTGTAGATTTTCAAGGTAATGGCCGACACCTTGGAGAGCGGAACCTGCAAGGAATAATGAGAATCCAGAGGGTGGCAGACGAGGCAGTCCATTTTTTGTTTATGTAAAACAAGGCTATCACACTGTTCAAATGTTGAAAAGACGATTTTTCAAGAGTGATCTTAGAGTGAGCTATTTTTTCACTATAAGCTTTGTAACCATATATTTGCTCACATCATTAATGGGTTATGCTGCGGATGGGTTCATCCATCCCGGGTTGCTCCATAGCAGGAAGGATATTGCCCGGATGAAGGAAACGGTTGCTAAAAAGCGGGGGCCGATTTACGAGGGTTTCAAGGTTTTGGAGCAAAGTCCCAATGCCAAAGCGGACTACAAAATGCGGGGGCCGGTTGAGGAGTGGGGACGCGCGCCTAACATCAATACCGGCATCGCTCAAAGTGACGCCAAGGCGGCTTATCAAAACTCGCTCATATGGGCAACTACCGGCAAACAAGCCCATGCCGACAAGGCGATTGAAATTGTGAACGCTTGGGCCCGCACCTTGAAAAAAGTGAGTGGTATCGACGGTGTGCTAGCGGCCGGATTGCAGGGTTTTAAGTTTGCCAATGCGGCCGAGATTCTGCGTTACACCAACTCCGGTTGGACGGAGATCGAGGCCAAGCGCTGCGAGAAATCGTTTATGGACGCATGGCATCCGACGATTGAGCACTACGCTTATTTCGCAAACGGAAATTGGGGGGCGGCGGCACTACAAACCAACATGGCGATTGCAGTGTTTTGCAATGATCGTGAATTATTTGAGAATACGGTGCGGTACGCCGTGAACGGAGTCGGCAACGGCAGCATCCCTCACATGATCGTCTATCCGACCGGCCAATGTCAGGAGACAACTCGTGCTCAACATTACGCTCAACTTGGCCTTGGCCTGCTTGGGGGCGCCGCCGAAGTCGCTTGGAACCAAGGTGTTGACCTTTACGGCTGGGGCGACAACCGCATTCTGAAGGGCTTCGAGTATACCGCAAAATACGGCCTCGGCGAAGAGGTGCCGTATCAACATTACCTCGATCGCACCGGCAAATATGGATTCAGAGGTCGACACAACAACTATAACAAAATCTCCACAGTCAGTCGCGGCAACTTTTGGCCCATTTTCGAGCGCTCCTACCATCATTATGTAAATCGCCGAGGCGCTCCAGCACCCTATTCAGCGAAGGTGGCTGAAATGAAGCGGCCGGAAAACCACAGTCACGATCATGTCGGGCTGGGCACGCTCGTGCATTGGCGGCCGCAACTGAACCAAGGCAAAGCAAACCAAGCTCCCGGCACCCCAGCGGGGCTCGTTGCGCGGACTACCGATCAGGGGGTCAACCTGACGTGGGTAAAGTCGGTCGATCCTGTAAGTTGCACCGATGCGGAAAATTATTCAATTCACCGTGCGAGCAAATCCGGTGGACCGTACCAAGCAATCGCCGAAAAGGTCTCTAAACCTGCATTTCACGACACAGACTTACAGCGTGGCAACCTCTATTTCTACGTTGTCAAAGCGGCGAATAAAACAGGCGTCAGCGCTGCTTCGGCCGAACTCCCAGCCAGCGTGGCATTGCCGGGCCCTTGGCTGAGCATGGACATCGGCAATGTTGGAGCTTCCGGATTCACGGAATTTAACGGCAATAACTTCACGCTCGAAGGCGAAGGCAATGATATTAATGGTCCAAGTGACAAATTTCATTTCGCTTTCGCTCCCTTTACCGGAGAAGGAACCATCACCGCGCGGGTCATTCGCCCCATGAGTTCACAATGGACCAAGTCCGGAGTGATGATGAGGGAAAGCCTTGATGCCGATTCACGCCACGCATCCGTTTTGCTATTGCCACATTGGAGTGGAGCCTTGGTCACTCGAACGGGAACCGGAGGCGAAACAAACACCCATGGCAAGAGGCGATTGAGCGAAAAACATATCATCAAAAAGAACCGACTTAGTACCCCCTACTGGGTTCGGCTCATCCGTTTCCGCAACCGATTCACGGGGTATATGTCGCCCGACGGATTTCATTGGCAAGAACTCGGTTCCATCGAAATCCCAATGAAACGAAAATTTTATATCGGGCTGCCGGCCTGTTCTCAACTCGAAAAAGTCACAACCACCGTCACTTACGACAACGTCAGCATTCCCACCTGGCGGATGAGCGACGGCGACAGAATCATCACCGCCCGTCCCGAGCCGCGCTGGCATAAGTCTGCCTGGCTGGAGCGGCATAACTCTATCAACAAACGAGTCAAGAAAGGAAATGTCGACCTTCTCATGATCGGCGACTCGATCACCCACTGGTGGGATAAAGCCGGCAAAAAAGTCTGGGGTCAATATTACGCCAATCGCGACGCCGTAAATTTAGCGATTAGCGGCGACCGTACCGAACATGTTTTATGGAG
>JABGZB010000102.1 GCA_018674955.1 Verrucomicrobiota bacterium
CGGTCGGGCTACGCCCTCCCTACGTCCCAGCATTGACTTACTCTACGACATTGAGCAAACAATCAACCCGTCCAGACTAACGAAAGCTCTGGACCAGTTTGGGTAACTCGATCAAGGACGAAAGGGATCAGGTGTTCCCGCAGATTTATTACCGGGTCAGGGTGGTTGAGTAGAGCTGATTTCCATTAATCGACCCATTTCCCCAATGTTTTAGGGTGTTTTGGTGTAGAAGCCGAAAAAGTGTGAGCAAAGGTGTGAGCGATAAAACACTTAAAAATTAAGTCATTGGTAATCAATTGGTTAGGGCACATGTAATGAAACGCCTCCTACTAACAACAATCGCAGCCGTGCTTCTGGTGGGGTGTGGGCCGAGTGTGGATATTTGGGAGGCTGCTAGAACTGGGAACATAGAAGCCGTCAAACAGCACTTGGCTGCTGGTACAGATGTAAATGCGAAGACTGGTTTTAGATGGACTCCTTTGCATTATGCGGCTCGTGAAGGACACAAGGAAATTACTGATCTGTTGCTTACCAACGGAGCGAATGTAAATGCGAAGAATGACGAGGGCGGAACACCGCTGGATTGGGCCGAATGTTGTGCCGACAAAAAAGAAACCGCTGACCTTCTCCGCAAACACGGCGGCAAGACGAGTGAAGAAATGAAATGAAACACCTACTAATAACAACAATCGTATCCGTGCTGGTTGTGGGGTGTGGGGAGTCGCAAGAAGTAGAAGATAAAATGCTTTGAGAAGCTGAGGATTCGGTTAAGAAATGAAAACATGATCCTCGCTTATATCGACCTCCGCCCGTTTCTATTTGTCATTGGCCTTCCCGTTGTCATCTTACTTGCGCTCCTTGGTTGCTGGATCGCTAAAGCTAGGATTGTGAAATGGAAAGCGGTATTATTTTCCACAGCTACTTTCGCAGCGCTGTTCGGATTCTTCCTTTACGGTCCTTTTATCGGCCAAACTGAGACGCGAGAGCATATTATGACTTGGGAAATCGAGCCGACTTGAACAAACGGTATTAACGAGCCGAAGGTTATTCTCTCTTTCGTTGAATTCCCAAGCTATTTCATTGGAGGGTATTCAGATGAGATCGCAACCCATCTAAAGAAAAATGGAGAAGAGAAGGTGAATGTTATTTTCGAGATTACTTCGGACTACGGTAAGATTCGAGGGTACCGCGAGACTGAGATCGCAGGACTAAAAAGTTGGCGATGGATAGATGGCTTCGGAGGGAGCAGTGGATCGCCTGAAAGATCACCGTGGGACTGAAAACGATGAACATCGAACAAAAGGTCGTAGAATGAGGGATTTGTGTCTGATCTAAGTCGCCGACCTCATCCGCAAACACGGCGGGAAGACGGGTGAAGAATTGAAAGCTGAAGGGAAATGAGTACTGTTCAGATTCGATTAATTATCGAAAATCGCTTGTTTAACATCATACCCCGGTGCTGCGATAAACGAATACACCACCTCTCCGGTATCTGTGTCCCAAAGGCGCACTTCGCCACTGTACGACCCTGTGGCCAAGCGCGAAGTCTTTGGCGAGCAATCAATCGAGTAAATCCAATCCAAGTGCCCTTTAAATTCATGCAACACTTTCCCATCCTCAAAATTAAAGGCCTTGGCCACACCGTCAGCTCCGGCAGTATACACTAGATTCTTAGATGCACACATTGCAAATACCCCCAGACCCATTCCATGCTCAATATAGCGAGTATGTCCAGCCTTGGAAAAACGCTTCTCCATGTCAGAGGCTGTGCCGCTTTCTTCTTCAGCTTTGACCGGATTCCATACGCGTATCGCTTTGCCCTCTCCCACCGTCATCACCAAACCGCTAATTGGTTCAAACACCGAAGCGAACACTTTAAACCGACCTGTGAATTCGCCGAACTTCTGCCGGTGACCATTGTATGTCGTAAACAACTCACCAGTTTTAGCATCCAATACCTTTGCCGTTTGATCCCGGCTTGTTGTTACAACAAAATTATTATCAATACTGAATGCAACCGATGTCACCCAATCCGAATGCACACTTGACTCCCAACACCGTTTGCCGCTGGTCAAGTCATAAGTGCGAACCCGGCGATCAGCGGATGAAGCAGTCAAGCGATCTCCCGCTTGATTAAGCGCCATACCAAGCACTATATCCTCAAATGTACCATATACTCGCAATCGTTCACCGCTCAATGCATCCACCAAAGCGAGTTCCCCATATTCGCCTGGGCTACCACCTCCTACTATAAGCTGTCCACCGTCAGCGTGCCATTTAAGTGTTTGGATTCTTAAAGGAAGGTTCTTTAAACGGCGGATCAATTTGACTGGTTTTACCCCCCAAACCGTCACCTCATGATGTCCGCTCATCGCCAAACTTTTTCCATCAGGCGAAAAAGCCAACGCTGTCACGGGCACCGGGACGCGATAAAGCTCAGGTGACTGGGGATGTTCTCTAGGGGGCAACTGTGAACGCAATGACATCTTCCGGTCACTGCCGTCAAAATTTGCGCCTTCAGCAATCCATTGGCGAACCAACTCGATGTCACTTGAGGCTAGAGAATCATCTTTCTGCGGCATGCGGAAATCCGGGTCGTCATCCACCAGCACGGCATATAAATACGACTCATGCGGTTTCCCCGGTGTCACGGCTTGGTTCAAAAACTCAAAAGTATGGATGCGATAATCGCCCTTACTTTTTTTAGAGCCATGACACCCCTCGCAGCGCTGTAACAACACCGGCGCCACGTCGTGCATGAAACTGATCTCTGCCTGGACCTGAGCTAGGCCGGTGAGCAACGAAACAGTGACCGCAAGCTTTCTCATCAATGTTGAAACATAAACTCTTGCGTGTTGATGAGCGCCCAAACCAAGTCGCGAATGGCATCATCACGATTTTCCGAGTGGTCGATATATTTCCGAGCCTTTCCTATTTCAGAATCGGAAGGGTATCGAGAATAAGCGGTCAGAAAAAGCACTTCGACCAACGTGTGGTCGGTCAAGCTTTCGTACTTCTTATTACTACCAGTTAATTTGTCGTACACCTGACGACCGTTCAACAACTGTAACGCCTGCTCTAAGGTTGGCTCGCCCGTACGCTCGCAGGCACAGGGAGATGTTCTTTTCGGTTGGCCAAAAGCTTTCAGGAAATCGGTTTGCTCGGGCCAGGGACGTTGTGTGGCATATTGAAGGCGAACATCCAATCCAAGTTGATGACGAAGCTCGGCCAACTTATCGTCTAGCGATTGGTGATAACTCCGTAATGTTTTTTGCTGATCATCAGACCGATTTAGAAATGGCTTGGCAAGTATTTCGGTAATATGCCCAGGCAAGTTTGAAGTGCTGGCAGATTTCGGTTTTTCCCCGTCTAATTCCACTATTTTCACAGTAAAATGGAATGCTCCACCCTTGTTGTTCACCTTGAAAAGTATATAATTTATTCCTGAAGACAATTCGGTTTCAGCATACTGAGTGTTGGGGTTTTCGAGGATTTGTATTTGATCGTAAAACAGCCGCCCATTGAGCCAGGCTCGGACGCCGTCATCAGCCACAAAGTGGAACTTAACTTTGGCATGTTCGCGTGACCATATTTTTTGATAAATATATTTGGCCCCTATCTCATTTTCCTGGAAGTCAACTTTCTTTGCCTGCTCCCAGTCCGGTTGAAGCTGCCAGTCTTGCTTGGCTAAATCTAAATAAAACTTGGTCTCCTCAATGAACGCTTTTTCATGGGCTTCTTTTTGATCTTTAGCTTTAAAGAAACCAAGTGACCATTGGGCGCCCAGGTGAAAATCTAATTTAGATAAGCGCTTGGTTTGACTATCTTCCCAGTTAGATTGGCTGGAATCGACTATAGCTATCCGCTCTCTTTCCTTATTTTCGAGTTCGGTTTTCATCCGAAGCATTTCACCGGCGGGCTGAACAGAGCCTGTCACATAACTGATGGCATCATGCAATTGCTCAGCGGTGAGCAATCGCACTCTTGCATGAGAAAAGTTTTCATTGTCGTCTGCATTAAGCTCTGATGCTTGAGTTGTACGCTGGTAAACTTGGCTGTTACAAATTTCTCGATAAACCTGCTTGCAATTGAAGCCGTTGGTCGCAAAGCTATTTGCTAACTCGTTTAACAAAGGAACATTTGATGGAGGGTTGGATGAGCGGAAATCATCGACGGGCTCGACGATTCCACGCCCCATTAATCTCGCCCAAATCCGATTCACCATCACACGTGCAAACCAAGGGTTACTCGTTGTTGTCAGCCACTCTGCAAACTTTAAGCGCGGATCGGCACTGTCAGCTTTGCCTCCCCACGGTTCCATTACTTTGCCAGTTCGCGGATGGGTCATCTCATCGGAATTATTCATAAGGATCATTCCTTTATCGCGATTTATCCGGTTAAAGACTGCTCCGATACTGTAGTAATCGTCCTGGGTCCAGTTTTCGAAGGGATGATTGTGGCATTTGGCACATTGAATCCGCGCTCCCATAAAGATCTGGGCAGTCGATTCAACTGTGCTTTCGGTATTATTTAATGATGCATAAAAATTAGCAGGAGCAACTACTTTTGAATCACCGCTGGCCGTCAGTATTTGCCGTGTTATTTTGTCATAGGGCAGATTTTTATAGATTGCATCCTCTATCCATTTAGCAAAAAAAGTGGCGCGTCCGTCAGTTAGTACCTCTGGGGTTATTCGAAGTAGATCAGCCATTTGTAGTGCCTGAAAACGAGCAAACTCACGACTGTTAAGCAGATCATTAATAAGCTTTGTACGTTTGTTTGAAGAATCATTGGAAAGAAAAGCTCGAACTAAAACCGTTGGTGGCAGTAACCCTGTGAGATCAAGATGCACACGTCGCAAAAAAACACTATCACTGCATGTCGAAGCCGGTTCTATCTGTAGCAATTTCAACCGATCATTCACCAACTGATCGATTCCGTTATTTTCTTGTGGAGGCAACCACACAAATCTCTCTGACTCTGGCGCAACTGTAATGTAAACCGATTCTAGACTCTCTAGATAACGTACTGTAATTGCTGCAGAGCCGCGCTCGCGTCCCAGAACTAAGCCATTGCTCTCTACTGTGGCCACCTGCCGTTTTGATGTCTGGTAGGTTGCCAAATCGGTAACATCTCGCACAGTCTTATTGTTAAAATAAGCCAGGACACTAATTTGCTGTTGAAGGTGTGGCGCCCGTAACACGCGCTCCTGTTTTGGGTAGACCTCAATTTTTACACATTTAGGTTCGTTTTTAATGACGCCGCGAGCTCCTTCAAAAATCCATTGGCGCAAGAGATGATATGCCGAGCCGTTCTGTATCAGCTTTTTACCGCCAACATGTGGAACCTTCAGTAGTGGTTTCTTAAGCATCAAGCTCTCATCGGGCGCGAGAACATTAATCCGCCTATTCAATCCGCCTCGAATCAGTGACAACTCGTCGTGTGCTGCGTCAAAACCAAATAATGAGAGTGAAAAGCCCGCTTTGCCGTGGGGTGAACCGTGGCACGAACCTGCATTGCATCCCTTTTTGGTCAACGTTGCCAACGTCTCCGTGGTGAAGCGGATTGGATCAGTTGCCGACTGTCTGCTGACTCGAACCGGTAGCTTTACCGAATGTTCATCGACCCGGATTAAAATATCCGTCTCTCCGTCTCCGACCGGCATTACGATTGAGCGGTTGAGATTGGCCACTTTTTTGTCTGAAATTACTATCTTGGCCAAGCGGGTAAGATCTCTTGCCTCACCGTTTTCAAGCCACCCTGTTATCACCAATTGTGCTTTGCTTCGCTTTGAAGCCAGATTGAGCTCTGTTGGGAAAACTTCAATTCGCTCAAACTTTTTAGCTATCACAGTAGAGCAAGAAAAAGTAATAAAAAGTGCTAGAAGATGGGGCATGATCAAAAGAGTTCTGGAATGGGAGTTCCGTTTTTTGCGAAATAAATCGGCCTGCCATCTGGCGTGTGAACCGGCTTTTCACGGTCTATTCCTAATTTTTCGTAAATCGTTGCCGCGTAGTCATCAATAGTGTAAGCCTGTGAACTGGTGATGTATCCGCCATCCTTGTCGGTACTGCCTACGACTTGTCCGCCAGGCACGCCCGCGCCAGCAAATGCAAAGCTGAACGCGTGGGTCCAGTGGTCGCGCCCTTTTCGTTCGTTGATTTTTGGAGTACGCCCAAACTCAGTGACAATACAAAGTAACGTTTCCTCCAAAAGGCCCCGTTGATGCAGATCGTCGATCAGAGCTGATAGCGCTTGATCCAGTGACCCCATCATCGGCCAAGTGTGAATGCCATATCGACCAGCGCCGGCCCCCCCCCCTTTGATGTTTGTATGGCTTTCGGAGTAAATATCGTCGTGATGATCCCAGTTCATGTTTGAGCCACCACCAAATTTGACTCTCTTGCCGTCACGCCACGTGTTTATTGGCTCGCGACAATCGACCGTGACGAATCGCACGCCGGACTGAATAAGTTTCCGCCCCATTAGATAGGATTGACCACGGTGTCCCATGCCATAGCGCTCGCGTGTTTTCGCCGGCTCTGTTTCTAGATTGAACGCTTTTCTAGTGTTGGGGTTCGTCAGCATATCTGCCGCCTGTTCCATAAACGACCTCATCGCCCCTGCATCCTTCGACTTGGCAGCACCGGTCAAACCTACGTCGAGACTGCTTAAAAGATCGCGACGATTTTTAAACCGCCGCTCATCGATCCCCTCCAGACCAAGGTTTGGTACAGACCATTTTGGGTCGGCCAAGTTGCCACCGGTCTTGAAAACTTTATAGGATGGAGGGATGAAGCCAACGCGGGTCATAAAGGATGCCTCGTTAGTCCCGGGCACCATAATGTTAGAGGGAAGGTGATCAGCATCGCTGCCCATAAGCATGGCGATTACCGAACTCATGTCAGGCATCTCCACTGCACCGCCCGGCGTCTCACCTGAGTAAATATATTGCGCTCCCATTGGGTGGGAGTTCGCGACACCAGGCACCGGCTGCGTCATGCAGCGAATCACTGAAAGTTTGTCCATGTGCCGAGCCGTTTTTTTGAGCAGCTCCGTTACTTGAATACCAGGGACATTGCTGGAAATAGGTTTGAATGGGCTCCTGTGCTCAACGGGTGCGTCTGGCTTGGGATCCCAAGTGTCGATATGCGACATGCCGCCCTGCTCGAAAATTACGAGCACATTTTTCGCAGCAGCTTTTCGCCGAGGGGCCGCCCAAGACCAATTCCGCAAAGAGGCCAACCCAACTGCTCCTAAGCCGATGAAATTACGTCTATGCATCATCCTGAAAAGTTGAGTGAGGGGGATGACCTTTTATCACACAGGCAAACAAAAGGTTCACTCAGAAAATTTTCCAGTATTCTGCTTTTATTGTTCAAGTGTATTTCCATTCACCACGACCTGTACGGTTAGCCAAAGCGTTGGCTTCCTTGTCACTACCGAAATGATAATTCTCAGGATTCCAATCCAGTTCCCGGCGTAGTTGATAACCGATATTGGCCAAGCTGCATACTATCGATGTGTGCGCCCCGTATGACACGTCAGCGACCGGTTTTTTTCGTGAGCGAATGCAGTCAATCCAGTTGCGTCTGTGACTTTTCCCTATGTCCGGCAGTCGCCAATCGTTTTTGCCGAACGGCGAGTTGACAGCTGTCTTGGGATCGGCACTAATGCCACCGCGTGCAACAAAAATCGTTCCTTCGGAACCGTAAAATACACAGTCCTTAAACCGGTCCTTTGTCGACTCATGGATGAATTCCACGCCGTTACTATAGACCAAGCGCAATCCACTTTGGCCTTCCTTGGTCGGAACGATTTTTACAGGAGTGGTCTCGTCTAAATTCATCGCCCACTTGGCTATATCAAAATGATGCGCCCCCATATCACTCAGGCCGCCCCCGGCATAATCCCGGTAGCGACGCCATTGAGGGAAGTGACGGTTGACATCAATCGGACAAAGTATCTTGTTGAACCCCCTATCTGGTGCCGGCCCCTGCCACATTTCCCAATCGATACCATCCGGCCTCGCCTCAGCAGGCAGATCACAAGCTATCGCGGGCGCTCCTACGCCAATCTTGACCTTGTTCACTTTGCCAATACGACCGTTACGAATGCACTCGACAGCTCTACGAAAGTGCCCGCCAAACTCGGTGCGTTGTTGGCTGCCAACCTGAAATACAATGTTGTTCCGTTGAGCCGCCTTAACTGTCTCAAGTGCCGCCCGGACGGTCACTGTCAAAGGCTTTTCACAGTAAATATCCTTCTTTGAATCGGCAGCCATGATGGCCGACATGGCGTGCCAATGGTCAGGCGTACCGATAACGACGGCATCAATCGATTTGTCCTCCAGTAACTCTCTGAAATCATCATACGCCTTGCAGCCATGATTAGGGCCATATCGCTCCTGAACCATGCCCATTGAATGGTCTCGGCGCACTTTTGCTACCTCGGCTATCCCGACTACACGGCAATCCTCTTGACCAAGGAAAAAGTTCAGGTGACCACGACTCATAATACCAACTCCAATAAAACCGAGATTTATTTTACCGCTCGATTTGCTTGCCCAAGCAGCAGAAGTAATGACATTCGGCGCTATCGCAGCGGAGTAGAGCACGGAACCCAAGAATTGACGTCGAGTAACATTCATAAAATTATGATATCTAGCGAATTGAATGGTCATAAACCACCTGAGTCAAGTCTGTTCATCCCTGTAGATAATATCATTTAACACAGTAAAACGAAGTGGCTGCAATAAGCTTCGAAGTAAACTAAGATGTCGTACCGGTTGCCTCTCTGGCTAACAGACTAAAATGATTGAGTTTCAACCATCAACCCTGATTTTTTAGGGTTTAAGGTTTTTACAGTAACAGTTTAAACGCCTTGAAAACCGCACTTATCGGGATGACAGTCGGCTCACCATGAAATCACTACTCGTTTCAATCGTCGCAGCCGTGCTTCTGGTGGGGTGTGGGCCGAGTGAGTCAATCAACGAGGCTGCTGCGTTTGGAAACATCAAAGCCGTCAAACAACAATTGGCTGCTGCTGCGAATGTGAATGCGAAAGATCGTATGGGATGGACTCCTTTTTGTGAGGCAGCTATTATCGGTCACAAGGAAATTGCCGAATTGCTATTCGCCAATGGTGCGGATGTGAATGTGAAGGATGACAGAGGAATGGCACCGCTAGATTGGGCCATCAAACAAATCCTTCAGAGGAGCCACAGCCTAGCTGTTCAACAGAAATACAAAGAAACCGCCGACCTCCTTAGCAAACACGGCGTCTAGACGGGTAAAGAATTGGAAGCTGAAGGGAAATGAAACACCTACTAATAACAACAATAGCAGCCGTGCTGGTTGTGGGGTGTGGGGAGTCGCAGTAGTCAACAACCGACTATGTTGATCCGCGTGTGGCTGACTATGACCCAAATGAAAACTGGGGATTATCAGAAGAAGAAAAAGCAGCCGAAGAGGCGGGTAAAAAGGCACAACTAAAACCGCCGACAGCCAAAGCACCAGACATCTCAATTCACTATGCTGCCAATTCTGAAAACATCGAAGCCATCAAATAGCACTTGGCTGCTGGTACGGATGTGAATGCGAAGATTGAGAGAGGTTGGACCCCTTTGCATTATGCGGCTTAATGGAGTCACAAGAAAATCGTCATCAATAATCGTAAGGCTTTTCTTGTAAATAGTTACGTAACCAGATGAATGTCGAAATATGTCTTTTCAGCAAAGACCACGACCGAGACACGAACCCAATGGCCTTTAATAGAAGTGCCGAAAAAATTTATGAACCGAAGACGCTGGCCAACCATTAATCCCAAATACCGCTTGGCTTCCCCACGGTGTTCCCCGTAAAGTCACCGAATATGAATCACGGACGACTTGGGAACTCGCTCTTTGTTTTTGCGTCGTTAATTTTACCTGAGCTGGCGCACTCGGCTGGCGAAATTAAGATCGACTACGCCAAAGATATCCAACCGCTCTTTGCCGAGCACTGTTACGCTTGTCATGGACCGGATTCAAAGACACGCAAAGCTGGGCTTCGGTATGATCAGAGGGAGATTGCCATCGGAGAGCTTGAGTCGGGGAAGCACGCCATTGTGCCTGGGAATTCGGCAGCAAGTGAAATGGTGATGCGTCTGTTTTCTGATGATCCGGATGTGATGATGCCGCCCCCCGATTTCCGGAAGCAACTGTCATTGGGGGCAAAGCGACGCATAAAAAAATGGATCGATACCGGCGCCCAATACAGTCGACACTGGGCGTTTGAGCCCGTGACGAAACCAGAGCCGCCGGAAGTCATGGACCCTTCTTGGCCGCGTAATGAAATCGACCACTTTATCCTCGCGAGGCTCGAACGTGAGGGCATGCAACCGTCTCGGGAAGCCGATCCGGCCACATTGGCGCGGAGATTGTCACTGGATTTTAGAGGTTTGCCGCCGTCCATTGAGGAGATCCGAACGCTCGCCGGAGACAACTCGGAGTCGGCATTCGATAGGGCCATCGACAAGATGCTGGCCGCATCCCATTACGGAGAAAGGATGGCTCAGGCCTGGCTCGACCTGGCCCGTTATGGAGACACGAACGGTTACCACGCTGATTCCGATCGATCGATGTGGCTTTACCGGGATTATGTCATCGATGCTTTCAATGCGAACAAGCCTTATGACCGGTTCATCATCGAGAATATGGCGGGAGATTTGCTCCCTGATGCCAACGTAAAGACGCGGATTGCATCGGGGTTCAACAGGTGTGTGACATTCAACGAGGAGGGGGGAGCCGACCCGGATGAGTTCTATGTGACCTATGCCATAGACCGGGCAAATACCACCGGGCAAGTATTCCTCGGTTTGACAGTGGGTTGTGCCCAGTGTCACGACCATAAATACGATCCGATTTCGCAAAAGGAATACTATCAGTTCTATGCGTTCTTCAACAGTCTCGACGGAGAGATCGGTGCGGGAGGCGCACCTGGTTATCATGGTAAACCGCTGCCTCCATTGCTGAAGGTAAAACCAAGCGGACAAGAGGCTAAGCTGGCAATGCTGAATCGGCAGATTATCGCCAAAGAAGGAGAACTGAAGTCCACGAAACAAAAGCCTGATTTCGCGGATCCTGACGGTCCCCTCCGTGATGCTGCATATGACTGGGCGAACTCTTTGGTCATTCCGAGTGAGACAGTGTCATCACTTGACGTGAAGAGCGGCCTGCAACTCCATCTCGATGCCCAGACTTTTGAGGAAAGTGACGGCGAAAAGGTGTTGAAGCAGTGGGGAGACAGTTCAGGGAACGGTCTCAAAGCGATCTCAACCGGCGCACCGAAACTGATTCCTGATGCCATCAATGGTCGCGCCGCGGTTCGGCTCGATGGAAAGAACGACTTCCTCCGCACGGAATCTGGGGGAGGGTATCTGGGGGCCGATTTCACTATGGTCGTTGTGCTGCAGTTTCACAACATGAGCGGCAATCAGATGGCGCTGATGTGGGGGGTTGAGAGCCAGGGGAAGCGGCGTTCTCTCTGGAAAACGCCGGAGAACAAGCTGAGTTTTAACGGGCACGGGGCAGACGTTCCCGGGAACGCGAAGTTCAAGATCAATGAACCAGCCATTGCCATCGTCACGCAACAGGGAAGTGAAAACCTGACCAAGTTCAACCTCAATGGGAATGCCGGGGGCGAAGGGAAGGTCCGGCTCTCAGCATATTCCGAGAAAGCCATCACGATTGGAGCAAATAACGGAAACGGGGAAAAGACGGCTGCTGATTTTGCGGAAGTTCTGGTTTACGACCGGGCACTCAATTCGGTGGAACAAGCAGCCGTGGGGCGTTATCTCGGATCGAAATACGGAATCAATACTGCTTTCCAGCCCGCGCCCAATGACATCTTGGCGATCGTCGCCAAAGCTCGAGATCAGAGATCTCCAGAAGAGCGGCAGCAGCTTTTCGATTACTTCATTCAGCACATCCATCCGGAATCGCGAGATCAACTCGGCAATTTGGAGAGGGAGATTGGCGCTTTAAAGATGCTACGCAATCAGTTGGAAAATGAGAGTCACACCACGATGGTCATGGTGGAGATGCAGAAACGAAAGCCTGCATACGTGTTAATGCGTGGTGATTTTCAGCAGCCGGGCGAGCAGGTCCAGCCCGACGTGCCAGCGATCTTCCCGCAATTCCCGGAAGAGCAGCCGCGCAACCGTCTTGGCCTTGCGCATTGGCTGACCGATCCGAGTCACCCGCTGGTTGCGCGGGTTACGGTGAATCGACTATGGAAACAACTGTTCGGTACCGGACTGGTAAAAACGTTGGGGGATTTTGGAACACAAGGCGAGAGACCCAGCCATCCGGAACTCCTCGACTGGCTGGCGGCTGACTTTGTTGAACACGGCTGGGATGTGAAGCGGTTGCAGAAGTTGATTGTGCAATCCTCCACTTACCGCCAATCCCCATCGGGCGAACGCCCGTATGGTTCCAGAGATCCCGATAATCGCTGGCTGTCCCGCGCACCCCGTTTTCGGCTTTCGGCAGAAGAGATCCGGGATACCTCACTCGCGATTAGTGGTTTGCTCAATCGGGAAATTGGGGGTCCCAGCGTGAATCCTTATCAGCCGTCAGGTTACTTGAACAGCATTGGGAAACCCTGGGAGGAGAGCTCCGGCGACGCGCTCTATCGACGCGGACTTTACACCTTTTGGCGCAGGACGATGTTGTATCCCGCGTTTATGATCTTTGACGCGCCGAGCAGGGAGTTTTGCACCGTGGATCGGCCACGTACCAACACACCGCTGCAAGCGTTGGTAACCCTGAACGACCCGGCGTTTGTCGAGGCTGCACGCAAGTTTGGCGAACGGATACTTCAGGAAGGGGGAGAACGGGACGCGAAGCGGCTCGTGTTCGCCTTTGTTGCGGCAACATCGCGTCATCCCAGTGCACAGGAACTTGCTTTGTTGAACGACACTCTCGTCGAGCAGCGATCAGAATTCGAGAAGAACCCCGGTGCCGCGAAGCAATTGCTAAGCAACGGCAAGGCACCGGTTGCGGGAAGTCACGATCCGGTTGAACTGGCGGCGTGGACAGCAGTTGGAAATATTTTGCTCAACCTTGACGAAACGATTACACGCGAATGAGTAGTCATGAATGAGAATCCAAAAGAACACCAGGATCCAGTGAATCGCCGCGTCTTTCTGACTCGCACAAGCGTTGGTCTGGGAGTTGCAGCATTGTCCCATCTTTTTCAGGGTTCCTCGACGGCAGCGATCCCGCAGAACGGGATTCTGGGGGAGGCCCACTTTGCCCCAAAAGCCAGACGAGTGATCTATCTGTGCACCTCCGGTGGCCCATCGCAATTGGAGACATTCGACCCGAAACCGCAGTTGAAGCAATGGGACGGCAAGCCTATTCCAGATAGCGTCCGCGGCAAACAGCGTCTTACCACGATGACGCGCTCCCAAACCGCATTTCCTGTCATGGCCTCCGAACATGAGTTTGGCCGTTTCGGAAATTCGGGCCAGCCCATGAACGTGCTCTTCAAGGAAATGCGCACAATCGCCGATGACATGTGCCTGATTCGGAGCTTGCACACCGAGCCGATCAACCATGATCCAGCGGTCACATTTTTACAGACCGGCAGCCCGCTTGCGGGTCGTCCGAGCATGGGCTCTTGGCTGAGTTACGGGTTGGGGAGTAACAATTCAAACCTTCCCGCCTTTGTCGTCCTTCTCTCAGCTGGCGGCCAGCCGGTGCCGTCGCGATACTGGCACAACGGGTTTCTTCCAAGCCAGCATCAGGGAGTGAAGTTCCGATCCGTTGACGATCCCGTCCTCTACCTCTCCAATCCGAAGGGGATGAGCAGGGAGAACCGTGGTCGCACCATTCAACGGATCAGTGAGCTGAACCGGTTGAAGTATGAACAGGTTCCCGATCCGGAGATAGAGGCACGTATCGATGCTTATCAACTTGCCTACCGAATGCAGACATCGGTACCCGAGTTGATGGACATTTCGGGAGAGTCGAAGCATGTGCTTGAGTCTTATGGTGCAGAGCCCGGAAAACCATCATTCGCCGCCAACTGCCTGCTCGCACGGCGGCTCGCCGAGTCCGGCGTCCGCTTCATCCAACTCTATGATGCCGGCTGGGATCATCACGATGGAATCACCGAAGGGATCAAGGGTAAGATCAAGAGTGTGGACAAGGCGTCAGCAGCGCTTATTCACGACCTAAAGGCTCGGGGGTTGCTGGACGACACCTTGGTGATCTATGGAGGTGAATTTGGCCGCACAACGTATGCCCAGACACGAAGTAAAAACTTTGGTCGGGATCATCATCCACGATGTTTTTCCATCTGGATGGCCGGCGGCGGTGTACGGCCTGGAATCACATATGGCACTACAGATGATTTCGGATACAACGTCGCGGAGAACGGTGTCCATGTTCATGACCTTCAGGCTACAATCCTGCATTTGTTGGGGATCGATCATGAGGCGCTGACATACCGATTCAAAGGGCGCGACTTTCGCCTGACTGATGTGCATGGGAAGGTGATGCGTGAGGTTTTGGTGTGACTCGATCACGTCTTTACGGCAAGCAGTCGCTAAATAGCCCGTAAATGCTTGACCGATGAAAACTGTTACTTCGATCGTGCCAGCATCCACTTGATGATGCGTTCGCGAGCGGCGGATTTGGGCGCGGTTACGTGGCCACCATCCACCACTTCCCAAAGTTCAGTCACGATTTTGCCATCCTTTGATTCGTAGCGAACCACCTTGGTTTCAGCTCCGTCCACTTTTCGATCAAGATCGATCTTCAAGTCGCTGGGGTCGGTTTTCTTTTCGCATTTGTTGAATGCTTTCCACTTGGCGAAATTATCTTCGGCGCTTGGGTATTTCGCGCTCCGAATTCCACCGCCTACCCATTTGATCGTTTTGTCCTTAGTGCCATGGATGTGAAGCACACTGACGGGGGTCTTGGGATTGCTTGGCCATTGATTGAAGCCAACACCGGCGAACGGAACGATCGCAGTAATCAGATCGGAGTGGTCGTGCGCCATGCGGTAACTCATGAATCCACCATTGGACAGGCCAGTGACGTACACGCGCTTTTTGTCGATGTTGTATTCCTTCATCGCCTTGAGGATCAGGCTTCGGAGATACTTGGAATCGTCCACTTTTCCCTGCCGATCGCAGCAGGCATTAGTGGCGTTCCAACTGCGATCAATTCCATCCGGGGCGCAGTAGATGAAATCGTATTTCTCGGCCAACTTTTCCAAAGGGAAGAAGCGCAACTGGCCACGACCGCTGCTAGTGTAGCCATGCAGTGTCAGGATGAATGGGTACTTCTTCTTCGAATCGTAATCTTTTGGGATATGAATCTTGTCGTCGCGCTTGGCCGCGTTTTCGTCTCCAGATCCCCGGGAGCGGCTAAGCAACTTACGGATCGACTCCCGCTCGGCTTCATCTAGTTTGCCGTCCTTGTTTTTGTCAAAGCGCTGCATTAGGCGCTCGCGGCGACTGGGCATTTTCTCCTCCTCGGCAACCAGTGCGAATGGTGCCGAAACGAAAACACCAAACAGAAGCGCCACCCCAATGAATCTTAACTTCGTAACAATCTTCATGTACCAATCACTATGGGACTTCGACAAAAAAAGTTACAACCGGCCGTTGCGCATTTTCATCTTCGGGGCCGTGGTGCGGATGATGTTACGCCCGCCGGGTTACGATCCCAAAAAACAGCGCGCGTTGTATGGGGGGTATATGTTTTGTTAGTACCCCCCGTCTGGGGGCGGGTACCCCGGGTCTGGTGGTCGGCGTGGCACAGAACGGCACAGTCGGATGCGAAAAAGTGCACTTAAGGCGGGTTACCACTAATCTGGGCGAAAGCTGAGTTTAGACAAGCATAGCAGCACAAACGCCCGCCACTGTCCCGTGGTGTAATGGTAGCACAGCGGTCTTTGACACCGTTAGTTTAGGTTCAAATCCTAGCGGGGCAACCATTCCGCATTAGTCTCTATTTGCAAGGGTTTTGGGCTGTTGCATTTTCAGCCCTTCTTCAATTTTCCAATCCTATCACCTGGGGCAGTGTCAATATTCGAGCAGATTATCAATC
>JABGZB010000103.1 GCA_018674955.1 Verrucomicrobiota bacterium
AGAATACGGGCGCGACTGCCCGGAGCGGGTTGCCTATTTGATTTCGGTAAAAACTTTTTGTGGTCGGCAATCACCTCAGCATATTTTGAGTCATTTGCGAGGTTGGTCCATTCATTGGGGTCCTTCCTCATGTCATAGAGTTCCTGGCTGCCATCGGCGTACTGGATGAAGCGCCAGTGTTCACTGCGCACCCCGTGGTTGTCATGGTTGTGCGTGGTAATAGCCGGCCATTTGCGTTCCACCTTCGCGTTCTTAAGCTGTGGCAACAAACTATGGCCTTCGAGGGTTTTGTTTTTGGGGAGCTTCAGCAGCTCGTTTAGCGTTGGGTAAATGTCCAGCAGTTCGGCGGGTTGGGCGCAGATTTGGCCGGGTTTCACGCCCGGCCCGGCAAAGACCAGCGGCACGCGCGTGCCATCATCCCACAATGTGTTTTTGCCTGAGATACCTTTCTCTCCCAAATGCCAACCGTGATCGCTCCACAGAACAATAATGGTATTGTCCTCGAGTCCGTTGCGCTTAAGCGCCGAAAGTACCCGGCCCACCTGCGAGTCCGTGAATGAGGTGCAGGCCAGGTAGCTGCGTACGATGTTTCGCCACTGGTTGTTTTCCTCCAGCCACTTGTGGCGTACCTCCGGCAAATACCAGTGCATGTACCAGCTAAAGCGGGGTGTATCATCGCGGTCACCCCTCTTGATCTTGGGCAGGACTGTGTCGTTGTCCGGATAAAGATCGAACCATTTCTGCGTCGCGAAGAGCGGCACATGCGGCAGGAAAAAACCCACTGACATAAAGAACGGTTCCTTGGGCTTTTGATTGAGCTGATCGACTGCCCAGTCGGCTACTTTCCAGTCGCCCTTATCCTCGTCTTTATGCGGAAAGGTGCCCCAGTCCACCAGTGGATGATTGCCAAAAGGTGTGGTGACCATTTTCTTAGGCGGGAACGGACGGCCACTGGCACCCGGCCCGAGTACATCAAATTCCTTGTCGGTTTTCTGTCGCCCGTAACGCCCGTGATAAATTTTCCCAGTGGAGTATGTCGTGTAGCCGCCGTGCTGCTTCAAATACTGCGGCAATGTGACGACGTTTTTAAACTCCGGCAAATTCCGAAACCAAGGCGCAAGCCCGTAGATGCCCGTGCTGTCCGGTCGGCGGCCGATCATCAGGCTCGTGCGCGAGGGATTGCACAGGGGCGCCTGACAATGCGCATTGGTAAAGGCCGTGCCTCGCTTGGCAAGCCGATCAATATGAGGGGTCTTGATCATCGGATGACCGCCCAGATAGCCGATCCAGTCGTTCTGATCATCGATCGCAATAAAAAGAATGTTCGGCTTTTTATCCGCTGCATGACCTGCAACCGCCGACACCAAAGCCACCAATAAACCCAGTGAAAAACGCATGGCAAGAGCATGCCCTTGGCCAATCGACAAGGCAAGGCAAGGCCCCTTGGCCAAGCGGTTACGCCATCAGAATTGCTTGTTGCGAGGAGGCTATTTCGCGATGCAGAAGAGGTGTTTTTCGCCTCGGATCAGGAGTTGATCCCGGATGGGAACCGTGGTCGCAATGATCCGCTCCCCCATATTATTTTCAGCGAGAAATTTGAATCCGTCGGTGATGTCGGCAACCATAATCACGCCGTCCTCGCGCGAGGCGTAAAGCTTGCCGTCCGCCACGGTCGGCGACGAGTAGTAGCTGGCGCGGTTCTTCGGAAATTGGCCGGACCAAAGTTTCTTGCCGGTACTGGAATCGAGGCAGGTCACCGAGCCGCGATCACCAAGGACATACACTTTACCCTCCTTGACCGCCGGCGTCGGCACGAAGGAACCGGTGCCAGTAAGGGTCCATTTCCGGTTCGACTGGGTTACGTTGCCATTGCCGCTCAACTTAATTCCGGCCACGTGCTTGCCGCGACCGTACGGCACGATCGCCATGTCGCCGGCGAGAACCGACGACGCCACCTGCACCCAGTTGCCGCGCTGGTCAGGGTTGAAGCCTTCACATGTCCAAAACAGTTTGCCGTCGGTGGCATTGTGAATGGTCAAGCGCTCGGCACCCCAGACAACAATGGCCTCACGGCCCTGATATTGGATGACATGCGGCGTGGCGTAGCTGTGATCGCACTCGACCGGGGTTTCATAGTTGCGGGACTCCTTCCACGCCAGCTCGCCGGTGCGCTTATCGAATGCAGCCAAGTACGACTCGCCGGAGTGCATCACCGCCAACACCACGTGCTTGACCGTCAGAACCGGTGATGTGCCAATATCCCAGTAAAGCGTGTCCCTTGAGAACCTATCCTGCAGGTTGGTCTTCCACAGCAGTTTGCCCTCCAGTGTGAAGCCGGCGAGGTTGCCGCTCTTGAAATAGGCGAACAGCAACTTGCCGTCGGTGATCGCCGAGGGATTGCTGCCTGAACCGTTACGATGTTTGCCGGCGCGCTCGTCGCCGACCTCCGTCTGCCAGCGCTTCTTCCCGTTCCAGTCGAACGCGATCACGCTGTCCCGCCCGTCGCTAGGGCTGGTGATGATGATCTGGTCCTTCCAAACGATCGGCGTGGAGCAGCCCTTGGCCGGCAATTCGGTTTTCCACTTCACCTTTTTTTCGTTGTCGAACTCCGCGACATAACTACCGCTAGAGACGGATCCGTTTTCGGTTGCGCCGCGCCAGTTCGGCCAATTCGCCTCCGCGCCCTCGGCCAGGCCGGCCAACGCCAAACCAGCAACGAATCCGATTGCTTTTAGGTTCAAGTTTTTCATGGTCAAAAATTAATAGTTCGTGTTGGGTTCGGTTCCAGCGAGGTATTGCACACGGCGGTAGACCTCGCCCTTGTTGAACTTCAACTTCACTTTTTCGGGATCGTACTTGTGCCCAATTTGGTCGCGCAGATAGACGATCGTGTTGAACGCAATCATGAGTTCCTGCTCTGTCTCGGCAGTATTAACCACCTCATACAATGTCGGCATGGGGTCGATGGCTTTGATGCCACCAAGAAATTCCGCCGCCCGAACCCGCACCATCAGGTCCTTGTCCTGCAGCAGCGGCGTGGCGACCTTGGCCAAGGCCTTGGCCTGATCTCCAAAGTTGGCGCAGACTTTTAATGC
This sequence comes from Verrucomicrobiota bacterium, assembly GCA_018674955.1. Taxonomy (GTDB): domain Bacteria; phylum Verrucomicrobiota; class Verrucomicrobiia; order Limisphaerales; family UBA1096; genus UBA1096. The sequence continues at coordinate 3,096 of JABGZB010000103.1, forward strand.
CCAGTAACGGCGAAGATTTCCTTTCGACCGGAGCGCTTGGCCAAGTTTTTTGCGTGCATTCGCAAATGGCACCAAAGCCAGGTCGGCGAGATCTGAAAGCCGACTGACTTGCTGTGCATTGTTGCGGCCAAACGCGACGCCATCGCCAAGCGCGTCGGTCACCATTCGGTTCTCGGGGTAAAAACTCAGGTCGTTGATTGATTTCATTTTGACGCGCAACCGCCCGCGCAAATCGACCAAACGCTTCGCCTGCTCGGGATTACTGGCGAGGTTGTTGACCTCGTGCGGATCGGCCTCGAGATCGAACAACTGTTCGACCGGTCGCCGCTCGAAGAACTGGCGCTGCACCGCGTTGAGCCGCTTGGCCCGGTACTCGTCCCGCCAGTTGTCGAAGGCCAGTTGCCGGTAGCGGTAGTTGTTTTGCAGGCCGTCGGCATAGTAGCCCTGGTAGTTCCTTATGTACTTCCACTTGCCCTTACGGAAGGTGCGCACCATGTCGAACTTCTCGTCGAACCGATCAGCGTGACCGAACACTTCGTCGCGGCTGTCCAAGTCGGCTGCGCTAATGCCGTTGCCGAAGAACGCTACCCCATCGAGTTCCTTATGCGGCTGAATGCCGGCCAGGTTGAGTACCGTCGGGCCAAAGTCAATGAAGCTCACGAACCCATCCGTGCGACTGCCGCGCTTGTGATCGACGAGTTGTTTGAAATTCTCAGGGATGCGAACAACAAATGGTACGTGCAGGCCACTCTCGTAGGCGTAGCCCTTGCTGCGCGGCAACACGCCGCCGTGATCGCCAAAATAAAACACGAACGTATTCTCCAGCAGACCGTCCTCCCTGAGTTGATTCACGATGCGCCCGACATGGCCGTCGATGATACGCATTCGGTCGTAGTAGCGTGCCATCGTGTAACGCATGATCGGCGTGTCTGGAAAGTACGGCGGCAGATCAACCTCAGCCGGCAGGGTGGTTGTCGGCTTCTCCAGCTGTTTTATCGGAAAGTGAAGCGAGCTTTCGTGCGAGTCAGCGAACGATTGCATGTGGAAGAACGGCATCGACTTGTCAGGCCGATTGCGCCAGGTCGCCTTACGGGACGACATGTCCCATGCCTGCTTCATATCGACCTTGAAGTTGTAGTCGGTCTTCGAGTTGTTCGTGGCATAGTAGCCTTGCTCCCGCAGGACGGTCGACCACGGCTTCACGCCCGGGGGCAAGCTGGCTAATGCCGATTTGCGGTGATACTGAAAACCGACGCGCGGCGCGTGCATCGCCGTGGCGAGCGTCGTCCGCGCGACGGAGCAGACCGGCGCACCGGAGAAGGCATGGTTGAACGTTAGCCCCTCGGCGGCCAATCGCTCGATATTCGGCGTCACACCCAGCTTGTGGCCGTACAATCGCAGGTAGTGAACCGAGTTGTCCTCGGAAACGATGAAGACGAAGTTCGGCCGCTTGGCCGGCTCCGCCGCCTTGGCCAAGCCGGTCAGCAGACAGCCCGCGAGCGTGCAAAGTAGCAATCGTGAAAAGCGCATGGGCAGAGTCAAAGCCAAGCGCTGGGCCAATGGCAATGCCAAAGCGCCCGATTTGGATTGTCTTTTACCTCTGCTGCCGGTAGCAATCCCGCCGCAACACGCGACCCAGTTTCACTGAATTTATTGAAATGGCTTACTTTCCGAAAATTAAAAAAATCAAATACGAGGGTCCAGGCAGCAAAAACCCGCTATCCTTCAAGTGGTACGACGAGAACGAAATCGTCGCCGGCAAGACCATGCGGGATCATCTGCGCTTCTCCGTGGTTTACTGGCACACTTTCCGCAATCCGCTGTCCGATCCGTTCGGTGTCGGCACGGCGTTCCGCCCCTGGGATGACGGTAGTGAGTCGGTCAAAAACGCTCAAAAACGTGTCAAGGTTGCCTTCGAGTTCATGGAAAAACTCGGCGCGCCATATTACGCTTTCCACGATCGTGACGTCGCGCCGGAGGGCAAAAGCCTTGCCGCTTCCAACAAAAATCTCGACGCCGTGGCCAAGGTGCTCAAGGCCGAGCAGCAGCGCACCGGCATCAAGCTGCTCTGGGGCACCGCCTGCCTCTTCGCCAACCCGCGCTACATGCACGGCGCCGCCACAAGTTGCAACGCCGACGCCTTCGCCTACGCTGCCGCGCAGGTGAAAAAAGCTATCGAGGTCACGCACCAGCTCGGCGGTGAGGGCTACACATTCTGGGGCGGCCGCGAGGGTTACTCGACACTTTGGAACACCGACATCGGCCGCGAGCTGGACCACTTGGGCGCGTTCCTCCACATGGCTGTGGATCACAAAAAGAAAATCGGCTTCAAGGGCCAGTTTTATATCGAGCCCAAGCCGAAGGAGCCGACCAAGCACCAGTACGACTCCGACGCCGCCGCATGCCTGAACTTCCTGCGGCAATACAAACTGACCAGCCACTTCAAGCTCAACCTCGAGACCAACCACGCCACGCTGGCCGGTCACGAGATGCAGCACGAACTCGAGGTCGCCGTCGCCGCCAACGCGCTTGGCAGCATGGACGCCAACACCGGCGACCCGATGCTCGGCTGGGACACCGACCAGTTCCCCACCAGCGTTTACCTCACCGCCCAATGCATGCTCTCACTCCTCAAGATGGGCGGTTTCAAGACCGGCGGCGTGAACTTCGACGCCAAGGTGCGGCGCGAAAGCTACGAACCGGTGGATCTCTTCCACGCGCACATCGGGGGCATGGACGCCTTCGCGCGCGGCCTCAAGATCGCCGCTGCCATCCGCGCCGACGGTCGCCTGGAGGAATTCGTGAAAAACCGCTACCGCTCATGGGACTCCGGCATCGGTAAAAAGATCGAGTCCGGCAAGGCAAACTTCAAGACCCTTGAGACCTACATTCTAAAGAAAGGCGAGGTCACAAAAAACGAAAGCGGCCGCCAGGAATTCCTCGAGAACCTCATCAACGAGTTCATTTAAGACACGCGAAACAAATCACCCAAAAGGCGGCTCCCAAGAGTTGCCTTTTTTGTTGGCCCAGCGAACAACACGGTGTTCCGGTGATTCGATCCCGGACCTAGCTTTCGGGCATGAAACGTCTTGGTTTTGTTCTAATTTTGACCTGCCTGTCATCGGGGGCGGTGTTTTGGGAACGGAACCAGCGGCCTCACTCGAGGCGCGGCTCAAAACCGTCGCACAAACGTTTCGTGATTCATACAAAACCAAGCCGGACAAAACCATCACCAAGCTGCTGACTTCCGTCGCAGCGCTTGGCCAAATAATCCAATAAAAACCAAACGCCTGACTGGCCAAGCGGGGGTACTTGGATTTGTAAGCCGTCACTGGGCAGTCGGTAAAGACCAACTCTTCGCCAAAGTCCGGCCTCGGAGTGATGTCGAAATACTTTGAGGCTTTCCAGAAAGCGACCGAGACATCCCCAAAGACGTTTGGGGTCTCCCATAAGTACTTCGTTCGCTCCACAAAGTCGTTTGGGGGGGCGATCAAACTAGTTTGGGACGCTCCCCCAAGTACCTTGGTCGCAGGTCAAAGTGGATTAAGGGTCCCTAAAAGTACTTTGACCCGTGACCGAAGTTGGTTGCTTGGCGGCCAAAACGCCTGCCTAGTGGCAAAGAAATTCCAATAATTTGTTGGCTCACCAAACCTAGCAAGACGGGTGAAGAGTTGAAAACTGAAGACTAATAAGGTGCGGAAAGTGAAGCCTTTGATATAATTAAGTAATTACTTTTTAGGCATGGGGGCAGGGTAGGAATCGATCAGATTCTGGTAAACATTTGGGACAGGAGCGATGTACACTCGACCTGTTCCCTTAATGACATTGACCAAGCCTTCACCAGATGTCGCTGAAGCAATCCATCCTTTTGCCGCCTTGGTCATTTTATAATCCAAGTGGGATTGGCGAGCGACTGCAAAATTTCCATCAACGGTTAGGGTTTCATTATTCAACTCAATTATTTCAACTGGACCATCAGATTGAAAAATGACCGTTCCATGTCCTGAAACAGATGTCTGGAATAACCCTTCGCCTCCTGCCAATCCGGTAAGTAATTTATTGCGAACAACGCCAACCTCGACAGAGATGTCAGAACATACATATGCCCCGCGATCAAGAACCCAAGAATCGCCGTTTAAAACAAGTGTGTTGTATTCACCAAAAATCGGTGGACCAAAATACACCTCACCTGTTCCCGTATAGGTCGGCCGAAAAATATTTTCTTTTGTGACCAGAGATTTCAGGATGCCGCCAGCACCAGGCAATTTGGATTCCAACTCTACTTCGCCTTTCATGTAGTGAAGAGCGCCTGACTCAGCTCGAACAGTGTCATTTGCGATGGTGGCTTTCACCATTTTGAGACCTTGCTTTTCGATTATCTCATACTTGGGGCTGTTGCCCTGTCCTATAACTTGTGGTGGTTGATCCATAACAATTAACTGTCGGTTAATGCAGAAATCTGCAGAATATCAATTTATATGTAAAGATTATTCATAAAAAATAACGTAAAAGCGAAATTGCTGAGCATTGGGAATCGATCATATGTTGTATGCCCTGTATCCAATAGAATTGTGTTTGACCACTGTAAACATTGGTTTTGTACCCAGACCGCCTTGCTAGTTACCAAGAAATTCAAGGGATAACTGTTTATTACTGATTTTATTGGTTTTTTTGATACCGCTCAGTCGCCTGTTTGATGTAGGATAGCACCTCCAGTCGTTCAAGAAATGCATTGCAAATAATAAACGATTATGACGAGCTTCGGGAACGAATGAAACCACTACTTTTATTCACGATAGTAATGATTGAGTCTTTGGCCCTGACGCAGCCGAGGGGGGGCGGAGCGGCTGAAACAGGCGTACATCTGTTTATTCTTTCAGGGCAATCGAACATGCAAGGACACCGTCCTGAGGAAGCGTTTACACCGGCGGTGAAAGAGGCCTTGGGAGAAGACAATGTAATCGTAATACAGGATGCTTTGGGTGGCCAACCCATCCAACGCTGGTGGAAGGACTGGAAATCACCTGAGGGAAAAAAACCTGAGAACACAGGAGATCTCTATGACCGGCTCATGGGGAAGGTAATGCCTGAAATCAAGGGGCAGACTCTGAATTCAGTCACCTTCATCTGGATGCAGGGTGAAAGAGACGCCAAGATGCAATGGGGTGAAGTATACGAAGTCAGCCTGAAGGGGCTTTACGATCAGCTCTGCAAGGATCTTGGCCGCAGCGATATAAACTTCGTGATCGGGCGCCTCAGTGACTTCGATCTAAAGAACCGGAGATATCCCCACTGGACGATGGTTCGTAAGATTCAAGTGAAATTGGCTGAATCAAACCCCAGATTTGGCTGGGTGAATACGGATGATCTCAATGATGGGGTTAATCGAAAGGGCAAAAAGATCCAGAATGACCTGCATTACTCGGCTGAGGGATACAAGACGCTGGGCAAACGCTATGCTGAAAGCGCTCTTAAGTTGATCAATCAAAATCCTAAATCGAGATAACGGATTTAAAAGCGATCAAATGACGAAAATGGCACTGAACAAAACCAATTGCGCCGCGATCGCAACGCTAGGCCTGATCGCCGCGACGCTTCCGCTTGGCCAAGCGCATGCGAATCAATTTGAGGAAACCAAGCCGAACAACTGGCATCACTGGCGCGGGCCGGATGCCAACGGTGTCTCCACCACCGCCAAGCCTCCCCTCCAATGGAGCCCAACCAACAACATCCAGTGGAAGACGCCGGTCGAAGGCAACGGCAGTTCCACCCCGATCATCTGGGGCAACAAGCTTTTCATCCTCACAGCGATCAACACCGGCGAAGTGAACCCGACACTGCCCAGGCCGGAGGATCAGCCTAAGCGTGTCTTCGGTATCACGCACCCAAACACCTCCTACGAGTTTGTCGTGCTCTGTCTCGATCGCTACACCGGGAAAGTCTTGTGGCGTCAGACCGCAACCAAACTGATCCCGCACGAAGGCGCGCACCGTGACAACAACTTCGCTTCCGCCTCGCCCACCACCGATGGCGAGCGGCTCTATTGCTGGTTCGGCTCCGCTGGCCTCTTTTGCTACGACCTCGATGGGAATAAACTTTGGGAGCGCAACCTCGGAAAAATCAAAATGGGTGCAAGCCTCGGCGAAGGCTGCTCGCCGGTGGTACACAACGGTAAAATCGTCATCGTCCGCGATCACTCCCGGCAATCCTCCATCGAAGTTCTCAACGCCAAAAACGGCAAATTGCTCTGGATGGTTGAACGCGACGAAAAAAACGCATGGGCCACGCCGGCCATCGTTTCGCACAGCGGAAAAACACAAGTCATCACCACCGCTTCCGGCAAAGTTCGCAGCTACGACCTGAACTCCGGCAAGGTGATCTGGAAATGCGCCGGTCTCACCGGCAACGCCATTCCGTGCCCGGTCATCGAAGACGACACCGTTTACTGCATGACTGGCTACAAAGGCTACTCCTTGATGGCCATCCCGCTGAATGCCAAGGGAGATATCACCGGTTCCGATAAAATCCTCTGGACCAAGCGCCGCGGCACACCGTACGTCCCTTCCCCGATCCTGTACGATGGTCTGCTCTACTTCACCCAATCCAACCAGGCGCTTCTCTCCTGCGTGAACGCCAAGAGCGGTAAAACCTACATCGACCGCACACGCCTCAAAGGCCTCACGAACATTTATGCGTCACCCGTCGGAGCGGACGGCCGAATCTATCTGAACGATCGCAGTGGCGTGACACTCGTCCTCAAACGCTCGCGCGAACTCAACGTCATCGCCAAAAACGAACTCGGCGAACAAATCGTTTCCTCATCCGCACTGGCAGGCAACCAGCTACTCATCCGGGGCCGCCGCTTCCTCTATTGCATCAGCGAGAAAAAGTAGGGCGCGCTATCCGCGCTATTCCATTGCCGCCAGTGCATTGGCAAAAGCTTTGCCGATTTGGGCTAGGATTTTGGCGGAGCCGAGGTAGTGGTAGGCGGCGTTGGAGGTGCCGACTTCCAAAATCTTGAGTTCGCGTTTGGTGAATAGTTTGGCGGTGAATTCAGAGACGGCTTTGTCGCATTGCTCGCGGGTGAGGGTTTTGTCCTTGGACAACTCGCGGCGTTTGGCGTTGACCTTGCCATTGCGGTTGACGAGTTCGGAGAGTTGGAGGTCCCAATAGTTTTCAGTGAAGACCGCCGTGACGTTGCCTTTGAATTCCGGCAGCTTGGCGGGCGCAGCCATGGCTTTGCGGAATTCGCCGTGGATGCCGGCGTAGCGTTTTTGGTCCGGGCCATACTTGGCAATCGGTCCGCCCGCGCCCATCACGCCAATGACGAACGGCAGCTTCGGTGCCTTCAAATCCCGGCGCACGTCGCGAATAAAATGCGCGAGGTTTTTGCTGTAGGCATCGTAACTCCCCGGCTGGCCGCGCGTGGGATAGGTGCTGCCGTCTACCATGTCATTCCATCCCTGAAACCAAACAAAGCCGGCCAACTCGTAGCCCGCCTTGACGTCGTAATCCGGATACACGCGCCGAATGTCGGCCAACACTTTGTGGATATGCTCCAACATCAGGCGGTAGTAAACTCCCGTGCGCTCGGTTTTTTCCTTGCGCGCCTCGGCCACGTTCTTGGCGCGCTTTTTAAAATTCTCCAGTTGTTGCTGGTTGAATTCATACGGTCCGGCGCTCGGCGGGCGGAAGTCCGTGTTTAACGACTTGCCGCCCCACGAGGTTTTAATCAACAGTATCGGCTCGCCCACGTGTTCCTGCATGGTGATGCCGAAGGTCAGCTCCGGCCCGATCTTCGGCTCGCGTCCGCCGGCTCCGTAGCCCACGGTCAGCCGCCCATGTTTCTCACCCGATTCCAACGAGGGTTCGATGGATTAAATCCACACATCCCTCTGGAGCTTCGCGGTGCCGTCAGGATTGCGGATCGCCTTGAGCAACGGCGCCGTTTTCGGGTCCATGCCCAAGTGCTCCACCGTCCGCTCGGCCGCGTGGCCCTGCATGTTGGACTGCCCCACGAGCAGATAGATTTTCAGTGGCTTGGTCGCAGCGTGAATGGACAGTGAGGTGAAGATCAGAATTGAAATTAGAATTCTCATGGCTTTCGGGTCGGCATCTTGACGTTTGTGATGACGAAGTCCACCAAGTTTTGGCTTTGGAACCAGCCGAGCCACATGTTGTGGCCCTGACCCTTGACGATCTCCAGCGTCATGGAGCCACCCAACTTGTCGTAGCGTTCCTTG
>JABGZB010000104.1 GCA_018674955.1 Verrucomicrobiota bacterium
CTCTCCGCGCAATGCACCGACAAGCAGGTCAACATCGTCACTGCGGTCTTGTTCAAAAAATATCGCCGGGCCGTTGACTACGCCGCAGTGCCGCTGGAGGAATTGCAGGAGGACATCAAGCGGATCGGCCTGTTTCGCAACAAGGCTAAGAGCATCCAAAACTGCTGTCACGTGCTCGTCGAGTCGCACGGCGGGAAGGTGCCGGCGACGATGGATGCGCTCGTCGCCTTGGCCGGGGTGGGGCGCAAGACGGCCAACGTCGTGCTCGGCAACGCGTTCGGCGTCAACGAGGGCATCGTCGTCGATACGCACGTGGGGCGCTTGGCCAAGCGGCTGGGCTTGACGACCGAAAAGACGCCTGAAAAAATCGAACTCGCTCTGCAAAAACTCGTGCCGCGCGACGACTGGATGATGCTCAGTCACTGGTTGATTTTTCACGGTCGCCGACGCTGCTCCGCACGCAAGCCAGAGTGCGGCGAGTGCGAAATTGCCCCGCTTTGTCCGTCGGAAAAAGACGGCGACTATCGCGAATGAACACCGGCGGCCAAGCGCTCCGTATTTGGCACGGACAAGCCGGTTCGCCGGCTTGGAACATGGCTGCGGACGAACTGCTTCTGCAACAGGCCGCCGCGCTTGGCCAAGCGGTGCTGAGGTTTTATTCGTGGGATCAGCCATCGTCGTCGTTCGGGTATTTTCAACGATACGCCGATGTGGAGGCGATGACGAAATTGCGACCACTCATCCGTCGGCCGACTGGCGGTGGGCTTGTGCTGCACGATGAGTCGGAGTGGACGTACAGCCTGACTTTTCCGCCGACTCATCCGGCGTGGCAACTGAAAGCCGAAGAGAGTTACCGATGTGTGCATGAATGGGTTCGTCATGCGTTTGAGGTTTGTGGTGTGGCGACCGAGCTTTGCTCGGAAACGCGACCCTCCGGGCCGGGACAATGCTTCGTCGGCGCAGAAAAAAACGACCTCCAGTTTTGCGGGAATAAAATCGCCGGGGCCGCCCAGCGCCGCAACCGCGACGGTATGTTAATCCAAGGCTCGGTGCAGGCCAAGGCCACCGGCATTGATCGCGAGGCGTGGGAGATAGCAATGCTGGCGGAGAGCGATTGGAGCGAGTGGCAACCGGCCGAGTCGTTCATCACCGAAGCGACCGCCTTGGCCAGCAGCAAATACGCTGCGGCTGCCCACAACCAAAAACGGTGATTAACTGCGCTTAACTCGGGGGCCTTTGGGGGTGTCTTCGATGAGCCAGCCTTGGGCGGCGAGTTCGTCGCGGATTTGGTCGGAGCGGGCGAAGTCCTGGGCCTTGCGGGCGTCTTGGCGTTCTTCGGCGAGGGCGGCGATTTCCGGCGGCGCTTCCTCCTCGATCGACTCGATGCCGAGCACGCTGTTGATATGTTCCCAGTTGGCCAACTCGGTTGCTGCGGTCTTGGAGGTGAGGTCATTGACTGCGAGTTTGCGGTTGGTGTTACGCACCCAGTCGAACACCGCGCCCCAGGCGGCGGAGACGTTGAGGTCGTCATCCATCGCCTCGGTGAAGCGCGTGACGAGCGGCGAGTCGGAGGTTGGCTCGGCCGCTTGGCCAAGCGCGAGTTCGCGCAGCTTGGCGGTGCATTCGTCGATGCGGCCAAGCGCGGTTTTTGCTCCGGCCAGATTGTCGAGCGTGAAGTTGAACGTCTCGCGGTAGTGGGCGGAGATCATGAGGTAACGCACCTCGCGCCCGGCGCTGCCCTTGGCCAAAAGATCGCGCAGCGTAAAAAAATTGCCGAGCGACTTGCTCATTTTTTTGCCCTCAACGAGCAGGTGCGCACCATGCATCCAGTACTTGACGAACTTGTGTCCGTCGCACTGCAGGCCGGCGCCTTCGCTCTGGGCGATTTCGTCCTCGTGATGGGGGAACACCAAGTCCTCGCCGCCGAGGTGGAGGTCGAAACTTGGCCCGAGCAGTTCCATGCTCATGGCGCTGCACTCGATGTGCCAGCCGGGCCGGCCCTCGCCCCACGGGCTGTCCCAAAACACATCGCCGTCCTCCGGCACGCGGGCCTTCCAGAGGGCGAAGTCGGCGACCGATTCCTTTTCGTACTCGTCGCTGCTGACGCGTTTGCCGGGGCGCATTTCGTCGAGATTGATGTTGAGCAGTTGGCCGTATTTATTTCCGGCTTTGCGGTATTTCTCGATGCTGAAATAGACGGAGCCGTCGTTGGCCTTGTAGGCGATGCCGGTCGACTCGAGCTTTTTGATGAGCTTGATGATCGGGCCGATGAACGCGGTGGCGTGCGGCCTGTCGTGCGGCATTTGGCAGCCAAGCGCCTCGAGGTCGGCGAAGAAGGCCTGCTCGAATTCGCCGGTGAACTCGGCCAGCGACTTGCCTGACTCATTGACGCGCCGGATGATTTTGTCCTCCACATCGGTGATGTTCATGACGTGCCGCACGTCGAAGCCGCGGAAGGTGAGGTGCCGCCGAACGATGTCGGCAAAGACGAACGTGCGGAAGTTCCCGATGTGCGCGAAGTCGTGCACGGTCGGGCCGCAGCAGTAGATGCCGACCTTTTTCCCGTCGGGATTGAGAGGCACGAACGGCTCGACCGAACGCGACAGGGTGTTGAAGACTTTCAAGCTCATAAAGCGGCGACAGACTAATCGCTGCTGCGCCAAAGTGAAGCTGGAACCGGAATCTTCAACCACGAAAGGCACGAAAACCTCGAAAAAAAGGGGACGCAGATGAACGCTGATTGGCAGGGAAAAAAGGGTAAATCCTGTGAATTCTGTTCATCCTGAAAATCTACGTCCCATTTTCGAACTGAAAACTTTTTGAGACGCGGATCTCACGGATGAACACGGATACTGAAAACTTGAAACTCTCTTTAGATGCCCATGCTTTCGTAGCGCTTGGCGATGCGCTCGATGCCGCAGACGAAGGCGGCTGTGCGGAGGTCGACCACTTTTTCGCGGGCATTGAAGATGTCGCGGATGTTGTTGTAGGCGTTGCGCATGGTGTCGTCGAGGCCGGAGCGGACGAGGGCGAGTTCGTCTGAGCCGGTGGTGAGTTGGTCGCGGATTTCCTGCGGCACCTTGGCGTCGAGCATCTTCTCGAGGGCCTCGACAAGCATCTGGCCGCGCCGCTCCTCGTTGCGCCGCTCGAGGTAGCCGAACCGAATGCGGGCGAGATTTTTCACCCACTCAAAATAGGAAACGGTGACGCCGCCGGCGTTGAGGTAGGCGTCCGGGATGATGACGGTTCCCTTTTCTCGGAGAATCTCATCGGCGGCGTAGGTGACCGGGCCGTTGGCCGCCTCGGCGATGAGCGGGGCTTGGATGCGATCCGCGTTCTCCCGCGTGATGACGCCCTCCATTGCTGCGGGGATGAGGATGTCGCACTCGGCCTCGAGCAGCGCCGGGCCGTCCTCGGTGTATTTCGCGCCGGGGAAACCCTTCACGCCGTGGTTTTCGGCGATGTGAGCCTTGACTGCCTCGACGTCGAGGCCGTTGGCGGAGCTGATTGCGCCGTCGCGCTCGATGATGCCGGTGATCTTCGCACCGTCCTCCTCGCTAAGGAACTTGGCGGCGTGGTAGCCGACGTTGCCAAGGCCCTGCACGACGATGCGTTTGCCCTCGAGTGTGCCGTTGAGTTTGGCGCGGGTGACGTCGTCGGGGTGGCGGAAGTACTCGCGCAGGCCGAACTGCACGCCGCGGCCGGTGGCCTCGACGCGGCCGCTGATGCCGCCGAGGTGTACCGGTTTGCCGGTGACACAGCCCATGCCGTTTGCCTGACCGGGGAAGAGGGATTGGTACGTGTCGGAGATCCAAGCCATCTCGCGTTCGCCGGTGCCCATGTCGGGTGCGGGCACGTTGAGGCTCGGGTGGATGAGGTCGCGCTTGGCCAATTCCTGTGCAAACCGGCGGGTGATTTTCTCGAGATCTTTTTCACTGTACTGCCTTGGGTCGATCTTGAGCGCGCCCTTGGAGCCTCCGAAGGGGATCATCACGATGGCGCACTTGTACGACATCAACGCCGCCAACGCCTCGACTTCGTCCTGGTTGGCGAAGTCGGCGTAGCGGATGCCACCCTTGACCGGCAAGACGTGTTCGCTGTGGACGGCGCGCCAGCCGGTGAACACCTCGTAGTGGTCGCCCAGCTTTACACCGAACTGCACCTGATAGACCGAGTTGCAGCTTCGGATCTGCTCGGCGAGGCCAAGCGGCATATCCATAGTGGCGGTGGCGCGGTCGAACATCCGGTCGACGCTTTCGCGGAAGGTGATTTCGTTGGGGTCGTTCATGATGGAGTTGCCGGTCTGACAGTTTCAACCGAAGGCAACCAATTTGAGACTGATTTGTAAACAGAATAATTTCTCAGGAACGCCGTTCACCCAGCCAAGCGCGCTTGAGGGAAGGCGGATGAACCAAGCGGGGAAAGCGGCGAGCGGCGAGATTGTGAATTATTTCACAATGAAGTTGCCGCGCCTTTTTTCTGGTGATACGTTTTGCGTTACCTGAGTTGAGATCAGGTTAGAATGCCTGTTTTTTGCTGATTTGCTTCGGTTTTTGATGTCTGCACGATCGCAGAAAAATCCTTGGTTGAACCGGTTCGCCATGTTCACGGCATTGGCGACGCTGGTGCTTATTGGGATTGGCGGATTGGTGACGAGCAAGGGGGTTGGGATGGCCGTGCCTGATTGGCCGACTACCTACGGATACAACATGTTTTTGGTGCCATTCGACCAATGGCTGGGGAAGTTCGGCATATTTGAGGAGCATGCTCACCGGTTGGTGGCGTCGTTTGTCGGGTTTTTGACCATCGGCTTGGCGGTCTGGCTTTGGGTGAAAGAAGCCCGCAAATGGGTGCGCCTGCTCGGGATTGGTGCGCTTGTTCTGGTCGTGATGCAGGGGGTACTCGGCGGGCTGCGGGTGACTGAGATCAATCAAAACCTGGGGCTGATTCACGGTGCCGTGGCGCAGTTGTTCCTGATCTTGGTTTGTGCGATCGCACTGGTTACCAGTGCTTGGTGGCATCGGGTGAACGTGAGCGACCGGGCCGGTTTTGCGGCGCTCAAGGGCATCTTGGTCGCGGTGATTTGCCTGGTTTTCGTGCAACTGCTGCTGGGGGCGACGATGCGGCATCAGCATGCCGGCTTGGCGATTTGGGATTTTCCGATGGCGCACGGCCAAGTTTGGCCGGCGACGGATGAGGCGTCGGTCGCCACTTACAACAAGAACCGTTACGAATTGCAAAAGAGCCTTCACGCCGCAAACCAGTTGTTCGACGCGGACGGGAATCCGCGGACGTTCCTCGCTAGTGGGCACGAGATCTTATCGTGGCATGTTTGGTTGCAGATGCTGCACCGGCTGGGCGCGGTGGCGACGCTGGCCTTGGTGATGGCGCTGGCGGTGAAGGCACGGCGGCGGCTTGGCCAAGCGCACGGTTTTACGAAGGCGGCGTATGCGTTGTTGGCGATGGTCGTCGCGCAAGCTGGCATGGGCATCTGGACGATTTGGAGCAACAAGGCGGCGGACGTGGCGACGGGGCACGTGGTGCTGGGCGCGGCATGTCTGGCGTTGAGCAGCCTGCTGCTGATGGCGGCCAAGCGTTGTGTGTTTGTCGGCGATCGAGCGGATGCGGCGATGGCGGTTTGATATTTTGATGGATAAAACGGTTCTAGATGCGGGAAAAAATGAGGCGAGCCAAGCGACGGCTTGGTCTATTTTCTCCGAGTTGGTGAAGCTGCGGCTGACGACGATGGTGCTGATCACCACGTTGGTTGGGTTTTACGTGGGACTCGATGCGGAGAGCGGCGGCTTGGCGCAGAACTTGACCAAGCTTGGCCTGACGCTGTTGGGCACAGGGTTGCTGGCGGCCGGCTCGTCGATTCTGAACCAGTATCTCGAGCGCGAATACGACGCGAAGATGGAGCGCACGGCCATGCGTCCGCTACCCAGCAGGCAAATCGGCGCGGAGGCGTCGTTGCTGCTCGGCGGCGCGGTCTCGGTGGGTGGGTTGCTGGTCCTGGCCGCCTGGGTGAATTTGCTGGTGGCGGTGCTAGGGGCGGTGACGCTGGTCACGTACCTTTTTATTTATACGCCGCTCAAGCGCAAGTCGGAGTGGAACACGATCATCGGGGCGATCCCCGGCGCGTTGCCGCCGCTGATGGGCTGGGCCGCCGTCCGCGGCGAGGTGGATCCGATGGGGTGGACGCTGTTCGCTATTCTGTTTTTCTGGCAAGTGCCGCATTTCATGGCGATCGCATGGATGTACCGAGAGGACTACGGGAAGGCGGGGTTTGTGATGATGCCAAGCGTGGACGCTGGTGAGGCACGAACCGGGCGGCAGGCGATCAGCCACACGGTGTTTTTGGTGATCGCCAGCCTGATGCCCTTCACGATGAGGTTGACCGGTATGGTTTACGTGTTCGGGGCGGTGTTTCTGGGGCTGCTTTTTCTGATCGCGGCAGTGCGGTTTTCGAGGGATTTAAGCATGGCCAATGCCCGGCGTTTGTTTTTTGCCTCGATCATTTATCTGCCGCTGCTGCTGGGATTGATGGTGGTGGACAAGTTTAAAATTGGAGGTTGATGCACGCGGCGATTGACAGCAGGGCGGGCAAACCGATACTTTGCCTCGCTTTTGCGGTGTGGCCGGAGGGGGCAGGGCACAGTTTTTTTTGAGTAACTTTTTGTAATGAGCGCAACATCAGAGCCGGCCAAGACGGCTGAAGCAACCGAGGAGCAACATGACGAGCATCATGAGCACCACGAGCAGAGTTTTTGGCGGACGTATATTTTCTCCACAGACCACAAGGTCATTGGCATGCAGTACGGGTTCTGCGGGTTGGCCTTTTTGTTTTTCGGGTTTTGCCTGATCGCCACCATGCGGTGGTCGATGGCCTACGATGGGCAGGCGGTTCCGTTCGTGGGGCCGTTGCTGGAGGCGCTGTTGGGCAATAACGTCGCGCGCGGCGGCGTGATGAGTCCCGAACTTTACAACGTGTTCGGAGCGATGCACGGCACGATCATGGTGTTCATGGGCATTGTGCCGGCGGCGTTTGCGGCGTTTGGCAACTACGTTGTGCCGCTGCAAATAGGTGCGGTGGACATGGCCTTCCCACGGATGAACATGGCCAGTTTCTGGGCGTTCTTTTTAGGGTGCGTCATCATGATGGTCAGCTTCTTCATCCCGGGTGGAGCTGCCCAGGCTGGTTGGACATCGTACTCGCCGCTGGCATCGGTGATTCCTACCGACGGACAGACCTACTGGCTAATTGGCATGGTGATGCTGATCACTTCGTCGCTGCTGGGCGCGGTCAACTTCATCGCCACCATCATCAACCTGCGTGCCCCCGGCATGACCTGGCTGCGGTTGCCATTCTTTGTATGGGCGCAGTTCATCACGGCGTTTCTTTTGTTGCTCGCTTTTCCGCCGCTGGAAGCTGCCGGCATCCTGCAGTTGATGGATCGCGTGCTCGAGACGAGTTTCTTCCTGCCAACCGGTCTGGTGGTGGGCGGGCAGGATGTGGATGTCAGCGGTGGCGGGAGCCCGCTGTTGTGGCAGCACTTGTTTTGGTTCCTCGCACACCCGGAGGTTTACGTCCTGGTGTTGCCCGGGATGGGCATCGTGGCGGAGGTCATCGCCAACAATACCCGCAAGCCGATCTGGGGTTACAAGTACCTCGTCGGTTCGGTGGTGGTACTTGGTTTTCTGGCGTTCATTGTCTGGGCTCACCACATGTACATGACTGGCATGGGCACAGTGATCAGCGCCTTTTTCCAGACGACCACGCTGCTGATTTCGATTCCGTCGGTCATCATTCTGACCTGTCTGCTGGTGTCGCTTTGGGGAGGGTCCATCCGGTTCAACACGCCGATGCTATTCGCGCTGGCGTTCCTGCCGATGTTCGGCATTGGGGGGCTGACCGGCCTGCCGCTGGGCTTCAACTTCAGCGACGTGGCACTGCACGACAGTTATTATGTCATCGCCCACTTTCACTACGTCGTTGCTCCGGGAACCATCTTTGCCATCTTTGCCGGTGTCTATTACTGGTTTCCGAAGATGACCGGGCGAAGAATGAGCGAGTTCTGGGGCAGAGTGCATTTCTGGGGGTCGCTTATTTTTATGAACCTGATTTTCATGCCGATGTTCGCTCAGGGAATGGCCGGGATGAGCCGGCGCATGTCCGATGGTGGCGCCACCTATTCCCTGTCAAACCCGGACAACGCTGATGTGACGGTGGGTACGTTGAGCGACACGATCATGGGGCTGAATGTTTCCATCTCGGCGGCGGCCTGGGCGATGCTTGTTGTGCAGTTGCCGTTCATTGTTAACTTATTCTGGAGTGTGAAACACGGCGAGAAGGTCGAGTCCGACAACCCGTGGCAGGCCACCACGCTGGAGTGGGAAACCCCGACGCCGCCGCCGCACGGCAATTTCACCAAGGAGATCAAGGTGTACCGCGACCCGTACGAGTACAGCGTCCCGGGTGCCAAGGAAGACTTCACGCCGCAGGCGCAACCCGCCAAGTAATCGACTTTATCCCCCATGGAAATCCCCTATACGGTTAAGCCAAGACCTGACACCGGCCTGTATAACGCGAAGCTGGGCATCTGGCTCTTTCTCGCCTCCGAGGTCATGCTGTTCGGCGCGCTGTTTTCCTCCTACGTGCTGCTGCGCGTGGGAGCCGAGCCCGGCACATGGTCGATGGGGTTGATGGACCTTCTCGTCGGTGCCGGCAACACGATGGTGCTCATCGCCTCGAGCATGTTTGTCGTGCTTGCTTGGGCGGAACTGAAACAGGGCAATCTCGCCGGATACAAAAAATGGAAGTGGGCGACCATCGCCTGCGCAGTTTTGTTTCTCTTTGTAAAATGGGGATACGAGTGGCCATCCAAGTTCAAGCACTACGACGTGTGGTTGAACAACGCGACGGTCCTACAAGAAAAATTCGATGAAGGCTATCACGAGGTGGCATCGCACGGGGACCACGGCGATGCTGCGCACGGCGCCGATGTCGAGAAATACGTAAAAAAAATTTACACCACCCGCTTTTTCAAAGAAGAAAGCAAGGACAGCCAGCTTGCCTTCGATGATGCTTGGCGCAACGGGACACTTGCGCTCTCCGGCCACATCAACGCCTACGAGGAAGCCCAGATCGATGTTCGCATCACCGGCTGGAAGGCGGACGCTGGTGTTTCAGAGGACGCCGCCGACGAGGCCTTGGTCAAGCAGTTGGCTAAGCAGGATACCGAGGATGCCGCCGGGCTGCGTTTAAATGGCGGCTACCTTAGGGAAAAGACCGATTACGATACTGCCAAGCGCGCGGAGTATGCGCTTGGCCAAGCGGGATTCACGGTGGCCTTGAGCGTTGCCGGGTACAAGAGGGTCGAGGCCCATCCGTGGATGTGGCGAACCAAGCGCGCCACCGAGGACATCGGCGGCAAGCCAAGGGTAAGCTCCATCGTCTTCGAATTGGATTACAGCCATCACAAAGGGATTATTACGCTGGACGCGGGAGACATCAAACGACTCTCCGCCTACGAGCCCAAGCACAGTACATTTTTTGGAATTTACTACACGATCACCGGTCTGCATGCTGCTCACGTATTCGGGGGTATTTTGATCATGCTGTACAATATGCTCCCGATCGGGTTGGGCCTTTGGCACAGGGATCGTGAACAGTTCACCAATCGGATTGAATCCTTCGGCCTGTTCTGGCATTTTGTCGACTTGGTTTGGATATTTCTCTTTCCAATTCTTTATATCCTTTAAAAAAATGAGCGACTCACACGATTCACCAACCATTCCGGACCTCATAAAGAAGTTCTATTTTGTCGGCGGTGTGCTTGTCGTTGGTACGATTATCACATTCGTGATCGATATCATGTTTGCCCTGCCCCTTGCCTTGGCGGCGGTGCTTGGCTTGTTAATCGCGTTGGTCAAGGCCAGCTTCGTGGTGGCTATTTTCATGCACTACAAGTGGGATAAGAAACTGATCTGGATCACTTGGACCATGGTCCTTACCTTCTTCTTTTTTGCTGGAATGATGGGGTTGATCATGTGGGCCGAAGGGGATGTTCCCAAACTGGACAGCGCCTTGGCGATCTCCACCGGAACGAACGAGATGCCTACAATTTGGATCATCTTGGCATCGTTGTTGGGCGTCGCGTTGCCGGCGTCGTTTACCGTTTTTACCGTCAAAATGCTGAGTCAGCCCGCACCCGTTGAAGCAGCGGCACCCAAGGCCAGGCGGACGGCCAAAAAGAAGAGTTAATCGAGCATGTCACTCAAGGCGTTCCATCTGGTTTTTATCATCCTCTCGATCCTTTTAACGCTGATGTTCGGGATTTGGGGAGTGGTGAACCACGGCTCGAGTGGTAAAACGGCTGAGTTGGTTATGGGCATCATCTCGCTGGCGGGCACGATTGGCCTGTCACTGTATCTTCGTTATTTTTTAAATAAACTAAAACACGTCAGTTACCTGTGAACAGCAAGCACACAACCGGATTTTTGTTCCTCTCCGTGCTGATGCTTGCTTGGCCAAGCGCGCTCGAGGCGTGCGCTGTTTGCTTCGGCGCGCCCGACTCCCCGATGACCAAGGGCATGCAGTGGGGCATCGCGAGCCTGATTTTTATTCTGGTTCCCGTGCTTGGCGGCGTGGGCGCTTTTTTTGTTTTTCTCTCCAAGCGCGCCAAAGCCTACGCCCAGTTTGAGGATCCCGAATTGTTTAAGGAATAATTGTCTGAAATGGACTTACTATCAGGAATAATCAAAGCATTCTCCTTCCCGGAAGTCGTCTCCCAGGACGGGGGCCAAATCGACGGGTTAATCATCGCCGTTCACCTGCTGATGCTGGTGCTTTTTGTTGGCTGGATCATTTATTATTTCGTCGCGCTATGGAAGTTTCGCGCCACCAGCAATCCCAAGGCCGACTACAAGGGCGTCAAGAGCAAGACCATCACCAACTCGATTGAAGGTGCCGTCATAGCGTCTGAGCTCGTTCTTGTGGTGGTTGCCATCTACTTCTGGAATTTTTATGTGAACGAGCCCTCCGACTTCAGCGAGGCTAGCGTGGTGCGCGTTACCGCCGAGCAGTTTGCATGGAATGCCCGTTATCCCGGTGCTGACGGCAAACTCGGCACCCAATCCAAGACCCTCGTCAGCGCGGCCAACCCCTTCGGTACCGACAAGTCAAAGCCGAACTGGGAGGACGACGTTGAGGTTCTCAAGTCCGACATTGTGGTGCCGATGATCAAAAACGAGGACGGCACACACAAAAGTGTCAGCATCGATCTGACCTCAACGGATGTTATCCACTGTTTCAAGGTGTTGCCGCTGCGCGTCTGTCAGGACGTTATTCCCGGCATGCGCATTCCGATTCACTTCAGGCCGGTGAAAGTGGGCCGCTACCAGATAACCTGTGCACAGCTTTGCGGCGACGGCCATGCCCGCATGAAAGGCGCCGTGAAAGTCGTTGACGAGGCTGCATGGGAAGAGTGGTACAAGGCAGAAGTCGAAAAGAAAAAATCGGCCGCCGAAAAGCCAACCGCCACCACGGCCACGGACGACAAAGCCTGAGCATTACTTGGCCTGATCGAACTCTCCAGGGCGCTCTGAACGGAGTGCCATTTTTTTGTTAAAATGGAATCGTACTCACGAACCGTGCGCTGGCTTGTCTGGGGCGGCTTGGCCGTGGTGATCATGGCCGTCCTGTTTGCATTCATACAGCAGCAACGCGCCCCGGGTTCCAGCCCCGCCGAGTCCGCCTTGGCTAAGCAGGACTTGCCGCTCATCTCGCAGCTCAGCGACTTCACCCTCACCAATCAATTGGCCCAGCCTGTCGGTTTGGCCAAGTTTGCCAACAAGGTCTGGTTTGCCGATATCATATTCACCCGCTGCCCCGGCCCGTGCCCGGTGATGACCAAGCGAATGGCCGAGTTGCAGGCCCACTTTGCCGCCGAACCGAAGGTAGCTTTCGCCACGCTGACGACCGATCCTGGCCACGACACCCCGACCGTCATGCAGCGCTTTGCCGAGCGCTTCGGAGCCAATGCCGAGCGCTGGCAATTCCTCACCGGCGACAAGCCGGAGATTGTGAGCTTGGCCGTGGATGAAATGAAACTGATCGCCCGCGAGAAGCCGCCCGGCGAACAAGTCACGCCGGAGGATCTGTTCATCCACGCCACCATTTTCGTGGTCATCGACCGGCAAGGCCGACTCCGTGGTGTACTTGAGAGCATGGAGGACGGCTGGAAGGGAAAAGCCATCTCTATCGCCAACTCGTTGTTAAACGAACCTCCAAAATGACCATACAGGATTTACCACTCATCAACGCCTGCCTCAACGGGCTCGCTACCGTATTCCTCACGCTAGGCTTCGTCTTCATCAAGAAGGGCAACAAGATCGCGCACCGCAACTGCATGATCAGCGCCTTTGTGACTTCTGCGGTGTTTTTGACCTGCTACTTGATCTACCACTATAATACCGGGTCGACAAAGTTCGTTGAGCCAGCTTGGTTTAAACCAATCTATTTCACGATATTGATAACGCACATTGTTTTGGCGGTGGTAATTTTGCCACTCATTTTTATGACGTTCAGCCGTGCGATGAAGGAGCGGTTCGAGCAGCACAAAAAAATCGCCAAGTGGACGTGGCCTCTCTGGATGTACGTCTCAATCACTGGCGTCCTAATTTACCTCCTGCTCTACCAGATTTTCCCCCAGCCCCAGCTCCAGTTGCCCCAACAACCCGTCGCCGAGCAGGTGGCCATCGAATAGCGCTTGGCCAAGCGCTTGGTTTTACGCCCGAGGGTGGGCCTCGTCGTAGGCGAGCTTGATTCGCTCGGTGGTCACGTGCGTGTACACCTGTGTCGTCGTGAGGTTGGCGTGGCCCAGCATCTCCTGCACACTCCGCAAGTCTGCCCCCGCATCGAGCAGGTGCGTGGCGTAGCTGTGACGCAGCTTGTGCGGGGTGAGGCTTGGGTCGAGCCCGCAGGCACTCAGGTAGTTTTTCAGCCGCAACTGAACCAAGCGTGGGTAGATGGCGCTCCGTTTTTTCTCCGACGCGAAGAACACATGCTCGTCGAGCGCGGGCGACTTGGCCAAGCGCTCCCAGTAAAGTCGGATCGCCTCGACGGCGGCGCGGCCGATCGGCACTTGCCTCTCCTTCTTGCCTTTGCCGTGCACGTTGACGACGTGTTCGTCCGGCTCGATTTCACCGGCCAACATCCGGCAGATCTCACCGATGCGCAGGCCGCAAGAGTAAATCGTCTCGAGGATTGCCCGGTCGCGCAAATACGGCACGGCGCTGACTTTTTTCTTCGTCACTTTTTTGGCGACTCGTTTGGCTTCGAACTCCTGCATTGGCGCGTCTAGCAGCGCGTTCATCTGGTCGATGGTTAGGAATTGCGGGAGCCGCTTGGCAGGCTTGGGCAGGGTAACATCCTTCACCGGTGAAGACTCGACGAGACCGCGCCGCATGAGGAATTTGTAAAACGAGTTAAGCGCGCTGAACCGCAGCCGGATCGCTGCTTGGCTGAGTTTTCTGCGGCCAAGCAGCCGCAGAAATAGCCGGAAGTCGTTCCTCTCAAGTTCACTCCAGCACACTGGCGACTCGCTGGTGTCGCGGTGCCACTGCGCGAACTCGCCCAGCGCTTGCCGGTAATTACGCTGCGTGTACACAGAGGCGTCCTTTTCGTCGGACAGGTAGCGGAAAAACAGATCCGTCCAGTCCGAAGGCGGCTCGCGGGTTTCAGTCAACTC
>JABGZB010000105.1 GCA_018674955.1 Verrucomicrobiota bacterium
CGAGCCGACATTGTAAACAACCTTGTCTCCATGGATCAGCGGCGAGGAGGCAAAACCCCAGGTAGGTGTCGAAACACGGTAGAGTTTTTTCAAATCCTTGTTCCACACCTCATCTCCAGTGGCTGCATCAAGACAAAACGCCTCTCCGGTCTTGCTGAGGGTGTAAACGTATTCGCCATCGACGGTGGGAGTCGTATTGGGCCCGCCATCGTATTGTCTGGGGGTTAATGCTTCAGAATACGAATGTCGCCACAGGATATCGCCAGTCGCTTCGTCGAGAGCGTAAACTGTGTCGCGGTTGGATTTGTTGCCCATGGTGAACACCCGTCCGTCTGCCACAGAAACCGCCGCAAAGCCGGTGCCGACCGAGGCGTCCCACAATTGCTTGGGGCCGCTCGAGCCCCATTTCTCGAACCAGTCCGTTTCCTGCGAGATGCCGCTGTAATCCGGGCCGCGCCAGTTGGGCCAATCGGCCGCTTGGCCAAGCGCGCCAGCCGAGACGAGCAGCGCTGTTGCGATGATTGTTTTTTTCATAATCGATTCAATTTAGTGCGGGAAAGATAGGGCAAAAGTCCCCCGCGTCAATGGAGTAGACGAATAAGTGCAGGGAATAAAGCATACCCAATACCAGTCATCCATCGTGGTAAAACAACCCTATCCGCGATTTTTGACCTCATCTAGCGCGTGGCTGCGGCAAAAAAGTGTTAAAATCACGCTAAAGGTGCTTGACGGATCATGCGTCAGGAGGTCTTTTGGAATCAGTTCGCACAGTGTTTGATGCGAGTGCTGTCGTGAATGTCTACTACTGCTAACATCGCATCGATCTGAATATTCACCGAAGAGTTTGGAGGTTCCCCCAACCTTGGCGCTTCGGAACGAAATTTGGCCGGTCAAGCCTAGGCTTGACCGGCTTTTTTTGTTTCCGATTCTGTCTTGCGATTTTCTTGTCCGCCAACCGTCGCTGTGTGAGGCTGCGCGGCCCTATGCAATTATCGTGTGCTGGACTCATTCCTTTGGCCAGGCTGGCCCTGGTTGCCGTCGTCTCGTTGAGCTTGGCCAAGGCCGCCCAAGCCGAGGCGGCCAAGCCGAACATCATCTTCATCCTTGCCGACGACTTGGGCTACTCGGAGCTGGGAAGCTACGGGCAGAAAAAAATCAAGACTCCGAACCTCGACCGCTTGGCCACGGAGGGCATGCGTTTCACGCGCAACTACTGTGGCAACGCCGTCTGCGCGCCGTCGCGCTGCGTGTTCATCACCGGCAAGCACCCCGGGCACGCCTTCGTCCGCAACAACGGCGAAGTGAAGCCGGAAGGCCAGCGGCCCATCCCCAAGGCGGAGCAGACCATCGCCGAGTTGCTGCGCAGCCACGGCTACGGTACCGGCGCGTTTGGCAAATGGGGACTCGGCTTTCCCGGCTCGGAGGGCGATCCGATCAACCAGGGCTTCGACCGTTTTTTTGGCTACAACTGCCAGCGCCACGCGCACAGCTATTATCCGAATTATCTCTGGAGCAACCTCAAGCGCGTTCCGCTGAATAACAACCCGCCGGTGCCGGGCCACGCGTCGCTGCCCGGGGATGCCGACCCGGCCGACCCGCGCAGCTACGACATTTTCAAGGGACAGGACTACGCGCCGGACCGCATCAACGAACAGGCACTTGCGTTCCTCCGCAAAAACCGGGACAAGCCGTTTTTCCTCTACTACCCGACGCTCATCCCGCACGTCGCGCTGCATGTGCCGGACGAGGAACTCGAACCGTACCTCGCGCAGAAATGGGACGACCCTCCATTCGTTCGGGCCAAGGGCTACGGCTACACGCCGCACTTCACGCCGCGCGCCGCTTACGCCGCGATGATCACGCGGATGGATCGCTACATCGGCCGAGTGCTCGACCTCGTCAACGAGCTTGGCCTCGCCGAAAACACGATCGTCGTGTTCACGTCCGACAACGGCACCACGCACTTAAAGGCCGAGGTGGACTACGACTTCTTCGAGAGCGTCAAGCCATTGCGCGGCCTCAAGGGTTCGCTGTACGAGGGCGGCGTGCGCGTGCCGCTCATCGTCCGTTGGCCCGGCAAAGTAAAGGCCGGTAGCACCTCCGGCGTCGTGACCGGCTTCGAGGACTGGATGCCAACGCTGCTCGACTTGATCGGCGAAAAGTCCACCGCGCCTGAAGGCATCGACGGCATCAGCATCGCAAACACGCTGCTCGGTAAAAAGCAGCGGCCGCGCAAGTTTCTCTACCGCGAATTCTCCGGCTACGGCGGGCAGCAGGCCGTGTGGGCCGGACGCTGGAAAGCCGTCCGCCAGAACATCCTCCGTAAAAACAACAAAACCCCGCTCAGGATCGAGTTGTACGACCTGAAGGCCGACATCAGCGAATCAAACAACGTCGCCGCCAATAATCCCAAGGTCGTGGCACGACTGAAAAAAATAATGACCCGCGAACACACTCCCTCCGAGTTTTACCCCATCAAGCCCTTGGATTAGGCTTCGTCGAAACATGTCTGCCTCGCAACTTCAACGACTCCTGGTCACTGCCACGGCAGTGGCCTTGGCTGGCTGCGGTGCCAGTCAAACCGGCGAGGTGGATGCCACGGTTTGGCAGGCGATTGAGCAGGGCGACGTGGCTGCAGTAGCGAAAAACCTGGGCGGGTCAAGCTCGGCCGATTCCACCAATACCGCCGGTAACTCGCTGCTTTACGAGGCAGTTTCCAGTTCGGACTTGGCGGTCGCCCGACTGCTCTTGGCCAAGGGCGCGGATGTGAACGCACGCGATTGCCGGGGATCCACGCCGCTGATCGCCGCCGCGGAGTTTGCCAGCCTGCCGGTGCTCGAATTGCTTGTCGAGGCCGGCGCGGATGTGCCAACCGGAAACCAGTACGGCCGCAGCGCCTTGCACAACGCGGCTAAGCGCGAAGACCCCGTCGTGACGAAATTCCTGATCGCCCACGGCGCCCGACTCAATCAAGTCTGCGAGTACGGCACTCCGCTGGATTTGACCGCCAACAGAGGAATTGCCGAGGTGCTGCGCGCCGCCGGCGGATCAGAATCCGCCACAAAAAGCATCGCCTCCAGAACGCACCAAAGTTACCTCACAAAATTGCCCTCGACGGAGTAGTTGCAGCGGTTCTTGCTCCACACTTTTATCCCATGCTGTTAACCTTCGGGGCATGGCGAAGACTGCATTGCTGTTTGCCGGGCAGGGGGCTCAGGTTGTCGGGATGGGGCGGGATCTGGCGGAGTCGCATCCCACGGCCAAGGCGTTGTTCACCCAAGCCGACGAGGCGCTGGGCTATGGCTTGAGCGAGATTTGTTTTTCTGGGCCGGATGAGGAATTGGTGCGCACCGAGCACGCGCAACCGGCGATTTATCTCGTCGGCTGGGTTGCGCTTCAACTGCTCCGTGAGCAGGCGCCGTCGCTGGCGTTCGACGCGACGGCCGGCTTGTCGCTGGGCGAGTTCACTGCGCTTGCCGCGGCCGATGCGCTTGGTTTTGAGGACGGGCTTCGCGTGGTGCGCCGCCGGGGGGAGGTGATGCAGCACGCCTGCGAGGCCAGTGCCGGCGGCATGGCGGCGATCGTCGGTCTCGACGAGGAAGTGGTACACGACGTTTGCGGCCAGGCCGGCGTGAGCTTGGCCAATCTCAACTGTCCCGGCCAAATTGTCATCTCCGGCGACGCCGACAAAATGGAAGCTGCCTGCGACGCCGCGAAAGCCGCCGGGGCCAAGCGTGCTATTCCGTTGCCGGTCGCAGGGGCGTATCACTCGCCGTTGATGCAACCGGCGCAGGCCGGCTTGGCCGAGGCCTTGGCCAAGGTCGAGTTGCGCGAGCCATCGTTGCCGGTTTACAGCAACGTCACCGGCCAGGCGCACGCCGCCGCCGGCACGATCGCCGACACGATGGTCGATCAGGTCACCTCGCCGGTGAAATGGGAGGCGTGCATCCGCGCGATGATCGCCGCCGGCATCACGCGATTCATCGAGCTTGGCCCGGGCAAGGCGCTGAGCGGTTTCATGCGGCGGATCGATCGGGATATCGAGATGCTGAACGTCACCGACTGCGACAGCTTGGCCAAGACGGCCGAGTCGCTCAACGGCTGACTTGAAAACCGGGCCTCGTGGTGTAACCGTCTGCGGCCAGCGAGAATCGTCAATGGCCTCCACACTCAAGTCACTTCGCGCCCTCTCCGCCCCGTCCCGGGTGCGGCTGTTGGCACTGCTCAACAAGAGCGAGTTGACGGTGCGGGAGTTGACCGAGATCACGAACATGCGCCAGTCTGGCATATCGATGCACCTTGGCCAGATGCAGGAGGCTGGCCTCGTTGAGTCGAGTCGTGACGGCAAAAACGCTTACTACCGCGTCGCCCGTGACAACGGCGCGGACAGCAACAAGCTGGTGGAGTTGGCGGCCGCCGGGGCAGGGGAAATCCCGGAGCACGCGTCCGACCTCGTGAACCTGAAGCGCATCCTCGAGCGGCGCGATAATCAGGACCTCGTTTATTTCAACCGAGTCGCCGGCCGGTTCGACAGCGTGTACGGGCCGGGCCGCTCGTGGCAGGCGTTTGGCCAACTGCTGCTTCGGCTCGTGCCGGAGATTGTTGTCGCGGACCTCGGCTCTGGCGAAGGGTTGTTGAGCGAGTTGCTCGCGCGCAAATGCAAACGCATCATCGCGGTGGATAACTCGGCGGAGATCGTCAAGTTCGGTAAAGCCAAAGCGGGGCGAAACGGCCTGACCAACCTCGAGTTCCGGCAGGGCGACTTGCAGCATCCGCCGATCGACGACGCGTCGGTGGACCTCGCGATCCTCAGCCAGGCGCTGCATCACGCCGAGGAACCGGCGCAAGCCATCGAGAGCGCGTTTCGCATCATCAAGCCCGGCGGCCAGCTGATGATTCTCGACCTCGTCGCGCACAAGTTCGACAAGGCGCGCGAATTGTTCGGCGACCACTGGCTGGGGTTCGCCGAGAGCGAGCTGCACCAGTGGCTCGAGTCGGTCGGCTTCGCGCAGATCGACATCAGCGTCGTGTCACGTGAGGAGGAGGAGCCGCACTTCGAGACGCTGCTGGCCACCGCGACGCGGCCAGCCTAGGCTGGGCGACGAATGGGATCGCACCTTTACAACAGCCGGCTCGGCAAGGTTGCTTGGTTTGTGCGCCGTTTCGGCGCGGCCGAGCTGTTTCTCAAGCCATTGCGGTGTGTGTTTGCACCACTGATCATCCCGCGCCTGGCCAGGGCGGAGTTTGTGTTTGAGGGCAAAACCCTGCCGCTGTTTTATCACCGCTACAACATGACGTGGGCCACCGAGCGTGCCCTGGAGGTGCCAATTGCCCGAGAATTTCTCGAGCGGTTCGCCGGCAAACGCGTGCTCGAGGTCGGCAACGTCACGCCGCACTACCTCGACACCGCGCATACGGTTCTCGACAAGTACGAACGCGGCCCTGGCATTATCAACGAGGACATCGCCGGCTACTCGCCGCCGGAACGGTTCGATTTGATTCTGTCCGTCTCGACCTTTGAACACATCGGATACGACGACGAGGTGAACGGCGAAAGCGGCGAAAAAATCGGCCAAGCCATCACGATCTGCCGGAGGTTGCTGACTGCGGGCGGACAGCTCGTGCTGACGTTGCCGCTTGGCTACAACCGGGCGCTCGACCGCATGATCGCCGACGGGCAACTCGGCTGCGACCGCGCGATATTTCTCAAGCGCACCGGCCGCCTGGCTTGGCAAACCGTGGATGCTGGAGCCGCCTTGGCCTGCGAGTACGGCCGGCCGTTTCCGTACGGCAACGCCGTGATGATTGCTCAGTTTGGAGGGTTGTGCGAATGAAGCCGTTGCGCTTTCTCATGCTGAACTGGCGCGACACGGAGAACCCCCTCGCCGGCGGCGCGGAACGGGTCACGCTGAGGCACATGGCGGAGCTAGTGCGACGCGGGCACGAGATTGTCTGGTTCGCAAACCACTTCGACGGTGCCGAGCGCGAGACGGCGATCGACGGCATCCGAATCATCCGTGGCGGCGGGCGCGGCACGTCCATTTTGCACGCGCGCCGGTGCTGCCGCGAGCATGGGCCGTTCGACCTGGTGATCGACCAGCACCACGGCCTCCCGTGGTTCGCTCACTGGTGGTCCGGCACGAACTGCGTTGCCTACATTCACGAGGTGCTCGGGCCGATTTGGCGCGCGTTTTACCGTTGGCCGACCAGCGCGATCGGCCAGGCACAGGAGCGGTTTTTTCAGCGACTTTACGCCGGTGTCCCGTTTTGGACCGTGTCGGAATCGACGCG
>JABGZB010000106.1 GCA_018674955.1 Verrucomicrobiota bacterium
ATGAAGGTGGGGCATGTGGGTAAAAATGCCAATTTCGGCTATCTCATGAAGCACGGAATTGCTCCCAACGGGGGCGGCAACCGACTCAATCAATATTCGTTGGTCTACGACGTCTACTTTACCGGAGGCGGCAATGGCTGGCCCTCCCTCGCCAATCTCGACACATCGGGTGACGGGGATGTCTTCTGGCGTCGCAACGATGGTGGCCTTGGCCAAGGCGGAGGCGGTTATGAACCTCTGGACCCGGGCGTGAAAGTTAATGTCAACACATGGCACCGCGTGATTCTAGCCTTTGATTTGGCCAGTGGTCTTTACGAAAAGTACGTGGACGGTGTTTATCATTCCAAACAAAACAATGGAGGCCTAGATGGCCGTCAGGCTGCCAAGGACACCATCTGGCTCTTCAACGACAATGACGGTGAGAACGGTGAGGCTTACGTGGGCAGTGTCGCCGTCTACGACCGCAAACTCACCGCTGATGAGGCAGCAATCCTTGGTTCGGCAGAAGCCTCAGGAATTCCTGAGAGCCTTGAATTTGTTCCGGAAGTCCTAGACTTATTCTTTTACCAATATGCAGAGGGAAGCAGTTACAATAAGCTCCTGGAAATACATAATCCCACTGATCTGGAGATAGATTTGTCAGGTTATGCATTTCCCAACCAAAACAACGGCGCCAATTCCCCGGAGAGTTTTGATTACTGGAACAGCTTCCCGGAGGGGGCAACGATTGCTCCAGTTGGGAATTTCATAATTGCCCATCCAGATGCTGATCCTGCAATCGTGGCGGTCGCTGATCATTTCCATAAATATCTCAGCAATGGTGACGATGCTTTTGCCTTGGTAAAAGGAACAAAGGAAAGTTATGAAATAATTGATGTTATCGGTGACATTGCCGGAGACGATCCGGGAAGCGGTTGGAGTGTTGCAGGAGTATCAAGTGCAACCAAGGATCATACGTTGATCAGAAAGGACACCGTCAACCGAGGCAACACCGATTGGGCGGCATCAGCGGGAACAAATCCCGAGGATTCAGAGTGGGTAATCCTAGATAAAGATGTATGGGACGGGATCGAAAGCATCCCTACAATATCCGTTAACAGAGATGCAGATGGCACTATAAAGATAGAGTTCGAGGGCAAACTTCAATCCTCCGCCAGCACTACCGGTCCCTGGAAAGACATTGATGCCAACAGCCCGACGTCGATCACAGCGGAGGAGGCACGCCAGTTTTATCGCACCCGGAATTAATCCACCAAACGATTGAGCAACTTCACTGGATCAGTCTCGCTAAAAAAAAGTTTATCCAGTTCATAGCGCAGGAAACCGTCCCGCTGCATCGTCTTAAAAAAACTCATAACTCCGTCGTAAAACCCGCCGACGTTGAGCAGCGCTATCGGTTTGTCGTGATAGCCGAGTTGCCGCCATGTCACAGCCTCGAAAAATTCCTCCATAGTACCGATGCCGCCCGGCAGCGCGATGTACGCGTCGCATAACTCGTGCATTTTCGCCTTGCGCTCGTGCATGGTGGCGACAACGTGCAAGTCGGTGAGCCCTTGGTGCGCCAACTCGCGGTCCACCAGCTTTTCCGGGATAACCCCAATCGCACGGCCATCTTGCGCCAACACTGCATCTGCCAAAACCCCCATCAGGCCGACATTGCCCGCACCGTAAACCAAGCCCAACCCCCTTACGGCCATGGCTTGGCCAAGGGCGCAGGCAGCCTCGGCGTGCGCGGGGTTGTTCCCCTCCGCCGCACCGCAAAAAACGCAGACGGTGTTTATGCTTCTCCTCATTTGCCCGGCAGTCAAGGTTTTACCCGGTGACCGGTGCGCTTGGCCCAGTCGCTCCAGTCTCCATCTAAGCGCTTGGCCAAACCGGCGTGAGTCGACGCCAAGTCGTTCGTCTCCGTTCGGTCGGCGTCCAAGTCAAACAGCGACCACTTTTTGTCGAGCTTATCCCAGACAACCTTCCACTTGCCCTCGCGCAGCGCGCGGTTGCCTGACCACTCCCATGCAATCTGATCGTGCCCCTTGCGCGTGCCACCGCGCAGTACCTTCGTCAGGCTTTTGCCCTCGACCGGGAGGATGTCGTGTCCGTTGTGTTTTTCAGGGTAATCGGCACCAGCCAATTCCAGAAACGTCGGCAGAAAGTCGATGATGTGCCCGACCTCTTTCGTGATCGCGCCCTTGGGCACGTGCCCCGGCCACCACGCGATGCACGGCGTGGCGATGCCGCCCTCGTGGGCCCAGCTTTTGTAGCGGCGAAACGGCGCGTTCTGTGCCCAACCCCACGACGGCCCGACGGCGGAGTAAAACTCCTTCGGCCCAGGGACGATCTTCGGCGAACGACCGCCCGGCTCCTCGGCGCAGCCACCGTTGTCGGAGAGGAACAGCACCAACGTGTTGTCGGCCTCGCCACTCTTCCGCAGCGCCACCATGAGTCGTCCGATGTTCTGATCCATGCTGTCGATCATCGCCGCGTAAACCGCCATCCGCAAATCCTCGTGATCGTGATTTGCCAACTCCCAGTCGTACGCCCGCGAGTCGCGGCCGGAGAGTTTCCATTTCGAGTCGATTAGCCCCATCTTAACCAAGCGCTCATGCCGCTGCTCGCGCATTTTATCCCAGCCCATCCTGAATTTGCCGGTGTACTTTTTGATATCCTCCGGCTTGGCGTGCAGCGGGTAATGCGGCGCGGTGTAGCAGACGTGCAGAAAAAACGGCTTCTCTTTTTTCGAGAATTTTTCGACGCACTCGATGGCGTGATTGGTGAAAGCATCCGTCGTGTAATAGCCTTCCGGAAACTCGGAGACATCCCGGTCGTTATGGCCGAACTGCCGAATGCGCCCGCCCTTGTACTTGGGGTCGCGCTGTTTAGGGTCAAAAAAATTACAGCAGCCGTCGAGCAACCCGTAATACTCATCAAAGCCCCGCCGGTACGGATGCGTCGTCTCGCCGGAGCCGAGGTGCCACTTGCCGCTGAGCGCCGTCTGGTATCCGGCCAGCTTCATCGCCTCGCCCAGTGTGACCATGTTTTGCCGCAGCAACCCGCCCTTGCCACGGCGCGGATAGAGGCCGGTCAGGATCGATGCCCTCGTGGTGGTGCACTTGGCGTTGTTGTAAAACTGGGTGAACCGCATCCCTTCCGCCGCCAGACGGTCTAGGCTCGGAGTGCTGACCTCGCCCCCATAGCAACCGATGTCACTCCAGCCCATATCGTCGCACATGATCAGCACGATGTTTGGCCGCTCCGCCGCCTTGGCCAAGGCACCCGATTGAGGCGCACCGAAAACCAACGCCAATAAGAGACACACGGCCGAGAGGGTGAAATTGGATATATGCATCGGCGCGAACTTAGTGCGTCTGCCCAAGCACAGCCAGTTTTTTGTGAAATCAAAGGTCCCGATGCTTGCCTTGCGCTTGGCCAGGTTTTATTGTCCTGCCCGTATGAACAACCGGATATTCCCCCGCTATTTTGTAACGACCCTGTTATTTGCCCTGGCCTGCTTCGTACCATCCCGCGCACAGGCCCAGTCCCTCTCACCCAAGCAACCCGGCGCGCCTTGGCCAGATTGGGAGCTGGCCGATTTCCAGCCCAAGAGCCCGAGATACCAACAGACTTACGGGCTCAAACATTTCCATGGTCAGGTGACCTTGGTCGCCGTGTTAGCAGGTTACTGAAGCTACTGTATCCGCCAGATCGTGAATCTGGAGAAATTAAAGCTCGAATTTGAAGCCGACCGGGTCAAGGTCAACATCATTACTATCAACATTGCTTCTGCCCAATCCAACCAGCACGAATTCACCTCGCGGTGCAGTTTTCCGCTGTTTCAGGACACCGATCTCGAGAACGCAGTCGGGCAACACCAGGGCAGAAAGGATGACTATTACATTTACAATGAACGCGGCGAGTTGTCGGACTTTTTTCCGATCGGGGGAGATCGGGAGTCTGATCTTGCCTCCCCCGAGGGCTACGCGAACATCAAGCAGGCCATCTTGGACGCCCCATTCCAGAGTCGCTTATCGGTGGACACCGTTGCCGCTGTGAAGATCGACGGCATCGCTGGCCGCACCTATCGAATCGACTTCAGCGAGGATCTTGGTGACAAGAAACAATGGAAGCCGCTGAAGACCGTCACAATCGACACCGATCAGTTTATCTACGTCGACCTCGAGGCCACTCGGTTACGGAAACAACGCTTCTACCGTGTTGAGGAAGTTCCGTGAACCGAACCCGGTCGCACATCCTCGCGCTGGATCAGGGGATGACTAGTTCGCGAGCGATTGTTTTTGATGCCCTTGGCCAAGCGGTGGCGGTGGCGCAGAGGGAGTTCCCGCAAACTTACCCAAAACCCGGCTGTCACCTACCTCCACGCCGACCCCTCTTTCCCAGATTGCCTTCACGGCAAAACCGTCCATGCCAAAGGCATCATTGCGTTTCACGAGGGCAAAGGCATTCGTCAACAAATCGCAAAACTCAAAGCCCTATACCTAAACAGACAATAATTCAGTATTGCTAACCCTTCGGCACTTCATTCACGGTATAATACGCGTTATGATGCAGAAGTTCTCCCTTATCCCGATCTCGCAGAGCACCAAGATCAAACTCGTGGACATAGCCTATTTTAAGTTTACTTAGCACGATGGTTGCACTGCGCCCGCCCTCCGCGAGCTCCACGGATTCAACTACAGAATCGTTTAGATCCACCTCCGGCCCGCCATAGCCGGAATGATAATTGTGTGTAAATGCAGCAATCTTGTAGCTTTTTATATTGCTCCCCGTTGCCCGGTCCAACGGCTTGGTGAATGTTATCCTGAACCCATCCCCTGTGATGTTGATAGACTTTATTTCAAACGGCATCTTACCCGTCCACTCGAGCCGCTCCAGAGCGAACGGTTTAATACCACGCACAGGCCATCCACGATTAGTGCCGCCACAGAGCAAACGGCCCATCGGCGTAAACTGTACATTTAATATACCCGTAGAAAGACCCTCGCGGAACGGATAACACGCACCCTGCCATACGCCGTTCACCTGCTCTGTGGTCGCCCGCATGATGATGGACTGCGTGTAGTCACCGAGAAAAATCTGGTTCTCAAACGGCCCAAACTTTCCGCCCGTACGATCGACCACATAACCTGTAATCGACCGCCCCATGCGTATGTACGGGAAAATTACCGCATACGGCACCAACTCCATTACCTTCTCCTTTTCGGTGACAATACGCGTGCCGCTTAGCGGTTCGGCCGGCCTCTTAAGGTCAGGCGCAAACGGGTACCAGTTAAAACTTACAGGGTGTCCCATGAACCCGCCGGGCTTGAGAAACTTGAGGCTGCACGACGAATTCCACGGCCCTTGGCTCTCGATGTAGAACATCGCACCATGCTCGTTCGGGCCAATGCCGCCGGGACTGCGCAACCCGCTGGCGATGGGAATCGACTTGCCCTCGGGCGTAATCTTCATCGCCCATCCACGAAAAAGCGCGCGCGAGTGATAGGAATTAGAAAGCCCGAGCGCAACGTAGAGGTTGCCCTGCGGGTCAAACTTAGAGCCGAATGCATACTCATGGTAATTCCCATAGCCCCATACGTCGGAAATCGTTACAAACCTGTCAGCCTTGCCATCGCGGTTGGTGTCCAGCACGCGGGTCAACTCTGCGCTTTGTGTTACGTACAACCCGCCCTTGTCGCCTTTGTCGTCCTTCCGATAAGCCAAACCGAAAATCTCATCCAAGCCCTCCGCGAATTTCTCGAACTGCGGCTGCGGCTTTTCGTCGTCCACGCCATTCATGAAAAAGATGTCACCACGCCGTGTACCCACTGCCAGCCTGTTGTCCGGCATCAACTCAAACGCTCCCGCCTCAATCACCTCTCCCTTTGGCAATGGCACGCTTACCAAGCGGTAAAACTCGCGTTCCCTCTTCTCAGTGCCCCATCGCTCGCCCACTTCCTCTGCGCTCGTGCTCATGGCCAACAACAGCATCAGAGCGCCGATCAGTCCGATATTAACGCAACAATTCATAACGAATTTCGACATCCGATTTTCCTTTGGGCAGTTTTAGCTTCAGAACAAGCTCCCGTGTGTCGCCCTCGCCACGTAACAAAGCACTGTCTTCTGGCACCCACATCCTCACTGCGCCTGTAGCAAACTGTGTCGGCGCCAGCGGCCTCACCTTTCCGGTGAGTGCTCGTAAATATACCGTCTCCGCCTTGGGGGCATCGAACCGCAACCGACGCTCCAGTCGGTTTAGC
>JABGZB010000107.1 GCA_018674955.1 Verrucomicrobiota bacterium
AAGTGCCGACTAGCTGCTAGCCGCCGCGCTTGGCTAAGCGACTGGTTATTTAGGGATGCGGACGATGCGACGGATGTTGCCGCTGAAAAGCTTGTCTTGGATTTTCGTGTGCGGGATCAGCCGGCGGATGATGCCAATCGTTCGTGCGCCGATGCAGCTTGGCCCGCGCCCAATGATGTCGTTGCAGTCGCTGCCGAAAAGCAACTTATCCTGGTGCCGCTTGATGAACTCGACCGCTTGCGTCTCGTCGCGGATGAGTGCGTTTTGCCCGGAGCCGGCCGACATGTCACCGAACATGTTCGGATAGTCGCTGAGCAGCCGATCGCTGATGCCGGACGGTGTGACTTTGCCCTTGGGGTACATGACCGTCTGGTCGTGGTTCTTGTCGATGTTGCCCCACCAAGTTTGCGCGTGGCCGATGAAGTTCACCTTGGGGAATTTCTCGAGGATGGTGTGGAACCGCTCGATGCCGGTGTTGTAGTTGCCGTGCTCGAAATGCATCAGCACCGGCACGTCGTATTCCTGCGCTAGTCCGGCGATGCGCTGGATGTGTTTTGAGTCGCACTCGACGCGGAACTTTTGTTCACCGATGCCGACCGCGCCTTTTTTCAAAAACGTCTCGATCGTCGCGATGCACTCCGGGTGATCGGAAATCTCGTTGGCGAAGTGGACGTAGTTGCGCGGGTTTTTGACGGTGATCCTGCGGACGGACTTGTTGCCGCCGCAGTTAGCGGCGAGCCCGTACAGTCGGCCGGCCGGGAGCAGCACGGTCCACTTCACGCCCAGCGCGCGTTGGTGGCCGAGCATGCGCTCGTCGTTTCGGCCGCTGTAATTGGTGTGCTGATGCAGGTCGATGATTTCCTGCTTGGGCTTGCGGCCAAGCGCCAGGCAGGGAAGGGCAGCGGTGGCGGTGGCGGCGATAAACTTGCGACGGGTCAATGGTTTCATATTCGTGAAATGGCTGAGGTGAGGTTAGTTTTCCTGCTTGGCCAAGGCGACTTTTTTCTTGGCATTGTGAAAATCGGCCGTGCCGCCTATGCTCCGCAAGCCCCGCGAGGGGACGCGGCAATGGACAAACTTCTGCTCATCGACGACGAGGATGATGTACGCTACTCGTTTAAGCGCATTTTTGAATCGCCCGATCTCGACCTCGAAACCGCCGCCAGCGGCGAGGAGGGACTGGAGGTTATCAAAAGTTTTCAGCCGGATCTCGTGCTGATGGATGTTCGCATGGGTGGCATCACCGGGTTGGAGACGCTGCGGCGCATCCGGCAGGACGACGCCAAGTTGCCGGTGATCATGATGACCGCCTTTGGCACGACGCAGACCGCGATCGAGGCGATGAAGCTCGGCGCTTACGACTATCTGCTCAAGCCGTTCGACGTGCCCCAGCTCAAGGAGATCGTCGCCGACGCGCTGAAGGCGGCGCGCGACATGAAGCAGGTCGTCGCCTGCGAGCCGCTGCTCGAGTCGGAGGATTACGATCTGGGCATCGTCGGTCGGAGCCAGCCGATGCAGGAGGTGTTCAAGATGATCGGCCAACTGGCCGGCTCGGACGCCACGGCGCTGATCACCGGCGAGAGTGGTACCGGCAAGGAGCTTGTCGCGCGCGCCATCTATCAAAACAGCCAGCGCAACGACAACTCGTATCT
The DNA here is from genome assembly GCA_018674955.1 of Verrucomicrobiota bacterium. Taxonomy (GTDB): domain Bacteria; phylum Verrucomicrobiota; class Verrucomicrobiia; order Limisphaerales; family UBA1096; genus UBA1096. The sequence continues at coordinate 1,653 of JABGZB010000107.1, forward strand.
GCCGATCAACTGCGCCGCGATCCCGGAGAATTTGCTCGAGAGCGAATTGTTCGGGCACGAAAAAGGCTCGTTCACCGGAGCGAGTTCGCAGCGCATTGGCAAGTTCGAGCAGTGCGACAAGGGCACGCTGTTTCTCGACGAGATCGGCGACATGACGCTGGCGACGCAGGCCAAGATTTTGCGCGTGCTGCAAAACGGCACCATCGAGCGCGTCGGCGGCAACAAGCTGATCACGGTGGACGTTCGCATCATCGCCGCGACAAACAAGCGGCTTGAGGAGGCGGTCGCCGCCAAGGAGTTTCGCGAGGATTTGTTTTACCGGCTCAACGTCGTGCGGGTTAGTTTGCCACCGCTGCGCGAACGCCCCGAGGACATCCCGCTGTTGATCGATTACTTTCTCAAGACGATCGCCAACGACGAGAGCCGCAAGCCTAAGTCGATCCTCGGGGAGACGCAGGAACTGCTCGTGCGACACGATTGGCCCGGCAACGTGCGCGAGTTGGAGAATGTCATTCGCCGCGCCATCGTCATGGCCAAGGGCGAGGCGATCCGCCCCGATGATTTGCCGGCGGAAGTGCGGTCGGGCGGTGGTGTCTCAGTCGCCCCGGCAACAGGCCAAGCGCTTGGCCAAGCGCCGCTCCCCGCCGATGGCAACGACATTGGCACCGTCGCCGCGACGCTGTTTCACTGGGCCAAGGAGCAGTCGGATTTGGCCGTGTTGCCGGCGGTTGAGCGGGAGTTGATCGCTCATGCGTTGCGCGACACCAACGGCAACCAAGTGCGGGCGGCCAAACTGCTGGGCATCACGCGCGCCACGCTGCGCAAACGCATCGAGAAGTTCGGCATCAAGCAGGCCGTCTCGGTGGAGTAGTTGTTCCGCAGCGAACCCGCTGCTGTTATTTGGCGAAGAGGTTTCGCTTTCGTTGGCCGAAAGTGCTTAAGCCGTCCTGCTCGTTGG
>JABGZB010000108.1 GCA_018674955.1 Verrucomicrobiota bacterium
GGTGGAACAGAGTGAGGATGGCAAAAACAAATACGCCAATCGTTGGAACTTCAGTGAGGCGATACTCAACGACAACGGTCTGGTTTATCTGAGCAGCCAGCATACGGAGTACATTGAGTTGGAGCCGGATGAAGGGAGCAAAGAAGAGGACGACAAACCCAAGCCTGACCCCGGCCCAGACGATCCTGACGGGCCGATCGAGAAGCCTGAACCGGCACCCATTCCCCTGCAGCGAGGTTACTGGGTCACCAACTACGAACTGCATGTGGTTGATTACACCGATATGTCCCATCCGGTTTTACGCGCCGCGACGCCGATCCCCGGCACGCTGATCGGTACGTCGCACGGTGGTGCGTTGCTCTACACCCAGGGTGCGCACTGGACGGAAGAGCACAAGTGGGACGGCAACTGGCTCGATGCAAGTTCGTACGATGGGCTTGAGGCGTACCTCGTCGATTCCGTCGAGCAACCGCAGAGCTGGCCACAGTCGCACAAGGTCACCGGCGATGGCACGCTGTATATGTCATTTTCCGAGACCGAGAAAGTGGAGCCTGATGAGGATGGCGGCTCGCGCCACGTCACAACCTACTACATGCAGTCACTCGCGATCGACGAGACCGCCAAGTTCGCTTTGCTGGAGGAGATTGAGCTGGAAACCGGCATTCAGCAGCTCGCCGATATTGGTGGGCGCCTCGTGGGGCAAGACAACCAGCGCACGCTGTACCTGTTCGATACCACCAAGCCGGCATCACTCTCCGTCGCGGGGGAGGGTGGATTGGATGGTTGCCTGTGGTTTAACCTGGGCGGTGCCGCTGGTGACGTCGAGTCCGGCCTGTGGCTGCCGCTTGGCAACTACGGCGCGGTGAAAATCGACTGGGAGGAGTAAGTCCTGGCGCAGCGGGTAGGGATGGCTGTCCCAGCCGTCTTCCGGAACCAAAAAACGGCCGGCTCGGAGAGCGGGCCCTACGAGATTCACTCGCCGTCGCGGAGTTGATCCGCGATGTACGGCAGGTACACCGACCGGATGTGCCGGGCCAAGTCTTGGGCGATTTTTTCGGAGCGATGCGCCACGAGACCTTTCTCCGATTCATTCTCCGGTGTGCTGGGGTCGTCTAGCGGTGACACTCGGTTGAAGTAGCGCTTGGCCTCCGCGTACTCCCCGATGTGCATCTTGTGCCAGCCCATATTGGCCACGGTCAGGTAGCCGTTAGGGTCGAGTTTTTCGGCCTCGGCAAAATGTTCCCCGGCTTTGTCCTCTTGGCCAAGCTCATCCAGCGCCATGCCGAGGCGCGCGTGCGAATACGCGTCGTACCGGTTCAGCGTGATAGCTTTCTTCAGCCAGCCGGCCGCTTTCTTCAACTCGACCTTTCTCGCCGCTCGGCTTGAGTCCATGGCCCTGCGCCGGCGGATTTCCCCCAGCATCCCGGCCGTCTCAGGGTTGTTCGGCTCAATCTCAAACGCTTTCCTGAGGCCCTCAATCTGCTCGGGAAACGACTCTGCCGACCGGGACGCCTCGAGCCCGGCGTGTTCCCGCGCCTGTTGGATCGCTTGTTGAACAAGCAAACCCGATGCACCACAAACCGCCACGGTCAGGAGCAGCCGCACCGGCAGCCGCATCGCCACCCAGTAACGTTCGGTGGCGAACCGGATGTACGCCGTCAACAACGCCGCCAGCGTCGCCGCCAGCATGGCGTTGGAGGGGATGTGCAGGTTGAAATCGACAAACGAGTGCAGCGCGATCGATCCGAGCCCGAGCGTGCTGCCCAGCACGAACGCCGCGCGATTGCTGGTCTTGGCCGAGAGGTCGCTGGAGGTGCGCTGCGAGTATTTCCAACTCTTGATAATCCCGGAAACCATGGTTCCCAACATCAACCCGACTAGCAGCATGCCGACCAGCCCCCAGTCCACCAGCGTGTTGAGATAATCGTTGTGCACCCTCACCGGTCGCGACTGCAGCCGTTCCGGCCGGTTCTCCGGGAAGCGATGATCGAAATGCCCCGGCCCGACGCCCAGCAGCTTTTCCTCTTGCCACACTTTGACCGCAGCGCCCCACAACTCAGCCCGCGAGCCGACGTGCCCCGACGTGCCCGGTTGATTGACATTCCGCAGCCGATCCTGTGCGAAGTCTGATTTCAGCAAAAACGCCCCGATAAGCCCGAACACGACGCAGCTCAGCAGGATGCTCCGCAGCCGAAACTGTCTTCGCCAGCCGAGGACGCCGATAACGGCAGCCAAGGCCAGGCTGGTCGAGATCCAGCCGCCGCGCGACATGCTCACCGCCACGCCGCCAAGCAGCAATAGGGACGAGTAGCCGAGCAGGATGCGCATTGGCTGACTGACGCGGCCGGTCAGCACCGCCGCCAGACAAACCGGCAGCAGCATCCCGAGGAAACCGGCGAAATGGTTCGGGTTGATAAACGTCCCCGAGCCGCGCCCGGTGTACTGCTCCGGTCGGTCGAAGTGCCAGACATGATCCAACCCCGCGATCACCTGCACGATGCCGTAAATGGCGATCACCGCGCCGGTAAACACCAGCACATACAGCGCAAGCTGCGTCCACTCCGACTTGTGCAGATTGTTCAGCGCCACGAAAAACAGCAGCGCATAAACCAGCAGGCGCACCACCTCAGTGCGGGCTGTGTACTCGACATCCGACCGCAGATAATGAAATAGCGCGTACCCGAGGAAGAGTAGGAGACAGACGCCGACCGGTGGAAAAAGCAGACGATTGCGACGTGGCTCAAGCCAGATCCGAGCCACCCAGAGCAAGCCCGCGGCGGCCACCAGGCATTCCACCACCACAAACTCCAGGGGCCGTACTGCCCCGGTAGCCATCGCCGAAAAAACGAGCGCCGCTAGCACCAGCCCAACGATCCCCCTCTCACAATAGCTATCCAGCGTTTTCCGATTCACGACACCGAAGGTTTAACGGGGAAGCAGCAGTTTGTAAACGCCGGGCATCACTGTTTCTTTTGCGGCAGCGGGACGTGCTTGGCGAAAAAGCGATCCATCATCGCTTGGCAGTAGTCGTTGACCGGCTTGGCCAGGTCCATTGCGTGTGGCCAGCCGTCAAGCCGACCGTAGGCGTGGGGGATCTTCAATCGTTTCAAGTGCGCGGCCAGCGCGTCCGACTGGCTGACCTCTACGATATCATCAATGGTGCCGTGAAGGATCAGCGTCGGCGGGTCGTTTTTGTCCAAATGAAATCGCGGCGACGATTGCCGGTACAACTCCGGTGCCTCGTCGAACGATTTGCCTTGGAGAAAGTTACTCACCGTGTCGCTGTCCTTGGCAACTTGGGTCGTCATGTCGTACACGCCGTAAATGTTGACGACCGCACTCACGCTGCTGCTGACGCCCTTGTTGCCACTGACACCCTCGAGTCTGGGATCATCCGAGTAGCCCAGCATCATTGAGAGATGCCCGCCCGCCGAGCCGCCGATCACTGCGATTTTGCCTGGGTCGATGTTGTATTTTTTTGCGTTGGCCCGGAGCCAGCGGACGGCACACTTGCAGTCCTGCACCGCCGCCGGGAACGGCGCCTGGCCCACAAGCCGGTAAGTGGCAGTCGCCACCACGTACCCCTTTTTGGCGTACGCCGCCGTGTAGAAATGGTAGTCCTGCCGCTTGCCGCTCTTCCACGCGCCGCCGTGAATGAAGAGCAGCGCCGGCACCGGCTTGGTGGTTTTCGCCGGCCGGTACAGGTCGAGCTGCAGCGAGTGGCCGTCGGCGTTTCCGTACTCGATGTCCTTCTCCAGCACGACGCCATCCGGCAGCGGCACATCCCGCTCGACCATCTCCAGTTTCCCGTTGCCAAACGCCGCTAAAATCTCCAGCCGCGTCTTGTAGCCGGGAGGCGGTGTTGCGGCATTCTGCGACTTCGTTTCCGCACCGACAAAAACCGGACCCACGGTCAAGCCGCAGACAAAACTGATCCAACGCAATCGAGTATTCATCACTGAGGCTTTATACGCGTCATCACCCAAAAAAGTCACGCTTACTCCACACTCCAGTTTTTACACTCAATTGACGAAGAAACCGCTTCGGGTCAAGCTTGCCCAAGTGCTGTGAATTGGTTTCTCCACCAGATTCGTTTCGTTGTCCTGCTCGTCGCTTGGCCAAGCGCTTCGGCGCAGCCGATCGATTGGCCCGCGCCGCCGGAGCGGACGATTTGGCTGGCGGCAGCACACGAGTCGTTCGGCGATGGACAGACTGCAGCCAAGCCAATCGACGCCTCGACGGCGGTGAAACTTGGCCAAGCTCTCGATCGCTTGGCCAAAGAGCACGATTTTTACGGTGACGGATTGGTGCTGCAGTTTTTGCCGGGCGAATACGAGACGGACGGTATCCGGCTGCGGCCGCGCTGGCACATAACCGGCGACGGTATCGGCAGGACGACGATCAAGCTCGTGCCAAGCGCGCGGCACCGGAAAATCAAGTCGGCTTATCACAGCGTCATCAGCGGTGGGTGGGGGCCACAGCGGCTGGCTAAGCGGGATTTTAACAACATCCGCATTGCGGACGTGTCGCTCGATTGCAACTGGCGCGGCATGAAAAAGGCGCTCGGGTCGATCCTGAAAAAAGTCGCCGGAGTCGATTTGCTGGTCCGGCAGGCGCTGGTCGAGCGGGTGCAGGTGAGCCGGTTCGGCGCGGTGGGCGGCCGGCCGTCGTGGCGCGAGGTGTTTCCGATCCGCGTGGGCTCCGGCATGGGCGACGGCGCGGAACTGCCGTGTTATCGCGACTCGATTATTGAGATTCGCCACTGCATCGTCGAGGACTTCGTCCGGGGCCCAAGCACCGGGACCTCTTGGCCGTACTGCACTGGGATCATGGTCAGCCACAGGGGCGCAGATTCTGTGAACGGCATCGTTCGGGCGCGGGTGCATCAAAACGAGATTCGGAACATCCCCAACGGCATTGCATTCGGCGGGGCGTTCCTGCAGCGCGCGGAGTTTTACGAAAACACCGTCACGAACTGCGGCATCGGGTTCAACTTCGACACCGGCGGGAACCGCGGCGTGGTGATCCGCGACAATCGGTTCTTCGCCTGCGTCGGCGGCGGCAGCGTCAATGACGGCAAAGCGTTTGTGATCCGGGACAACACCTTCCGGTTAATCGCACCGCATGCGCCGCGGTTTGCGTATTGGCACAACGGCCTGCGGCTCTGGGATTACACGCGCGGATTTGTGGTGGAGGGCAACCGGTTCGTGTTCGACGGCGAATCAAAGTCAGTGGCGCGGGGCATCCTGCTGCACGGCGCGAGCGTGGGCTTGCGGCTGTTTCAAGGCGAGGCGGACGAATGGCAGCGTCAGGTCGACCCGCATCGGTTTCATGACAACCATTACGACCGGCTGCTGCCAAATCTCGCTGGGCCTCAGGAGCCCGGCCAGGAGATGCACCTGCTCGTCGACGACGGTGCGGTTCATTTGACCGGCGAGGGCGACGCCGTCCAATTCACCTGGCCCGACGATTGAGCGTTACTTCAGTCGCTGATTGTGCCGTCGGGGAGGGTGGTTTGGTGCAGGACCACGTCGTCGTGCTCGGCTGGTGTGAAACCGGTCGCGCCCCGCAGGTTGGCGCGCGTTAGGTTCGCTCCGTCGAGGTTCGCCCCGTCGAGCTTGGTGTTACGCAGGTCGGTCCCAGTGAAGCTGCAATTCGTCAGGTCGCGCTTTTGCAACTCGACGCCGCGTAGATCCCAACCGGAAAAATCGCGACCAGCCAACTCCACTTTTGGCGCGCTATCGACGTACAGCTGAATGATCAACCGCCGCTCAGGCGAATCGGTTTTCACGGTACCGTCGGGCAGGGTGGTGTTGTTGTAAACCGTCTCGGGGAAGTGATGCCACGGAGCGAGCGTCGCGCCGGTGAGGTCGGCGTCGGTGAAGTCGACGTTGCCGATCACGGTTTCGGCCAAGTTCGCTCCGCAGAGATTCGCGCCGGTGAGGTTTGCGCCGTCGAACTTGGCCAAGGCCAGATCGGCGTTGGCCAAGTTCGCTCCGCGCAGATTCGCGCCCCGGAGGTCGGCGGCGACTAAGTTGTGGTTGGCCAAGTCGGCTTTCGGGAGGATGACCTGCGAGCGGATACGAAAATAGCGCGGGCCGGTTGCGGTTCCGATTGTTCGGCTGACGGTGAGTGGCAGGGCGCCGAGTCCGCCGGGTTGCGCTTGGCCAAGCGGTTGCCAATGAAAAAGATCGGTCGATGCTTCGAGTTGGGTTTCGGGGATAATTGAGATCGATCCTGGTTGGGTGACCGAGGCGGTTTCCCATGAAAACTCCAGCGGATCAGTCCGTTCGACGGTCAGCCGAAGGTCGGCCGCTTGGACAAGCGCGGCGCTGAATAGCGTCACCATCAAAAAAACAAATCCCTCCCGGCTTGGCCAAGGAGGGATTCGTAAAAGTTTTTTTTGTCGGTCAGATGACCTCATGCAGCGGTTGGGTGTTGTTCTCAACCAGGTAGCGCGGCCGACCGTTGAGATCGTCGAGGGTGGTTGTATTCGGGTCGATGCCCAGCGCGTGATACAGCGTGGCGTGCACCTCGGCGAATGTTACCGGACGGTCGCTGGCCTCGCCGCCGAGGCGGTCGGTCGCACCTATGACCTGTCCGTGATTGAGTCCGCCGCAGGCGAGCAATCCGCACGAGACGCGCGGCCAATGGTCGCGACCGGCATCCTTGTTGATGGTCGGTGTGCGGCCAAACTCGCCCCAGCAAACCACGGCGACATCCTTGTCCAATCCGCGTTGGTGCAAATCCTCGACGAGTGCAGTGAGACCCTGGTCGAGCATGGGGAAGTCTTGTCGGGCGCGATTGAAATTGCCCCCGTGCCAATCCCATCGGCTGAAGGAGAGCGACACGCAGCGCACACCAACTTCAACCAAGCGGCGTGCGAGTAGGAAGTGATCCAGCAACTTGGGCGCGCCGTCGGCGGTCAACTTGGCTGTGCCGCGGCCGTAGCGGTCGCGCAACTTCACGTCTTCCTTCCCGATGTCGAGCGCTTCGGCGAGCTTGCCGGAGGTGAGCATACCGAACGCCTGACGGTTGTAGGCGTCCATTCCCTCGATTAAGCCGGAGTTGTCAACGTCGCGCCGGAGTTGGTCGAAACTTTGTAGGAGCTTGCGGCGATCGTCCAGGCGTTCGAGCGTGATGCCGTTGAGTCTCATGTCCTCCTTGCCCTCGGCGGAGGGCTTGAATGCCGCATGCGCCGGGCCGAGGAAGCCGGCTTTGCCGGGGTCGCTCCACTGGATGTGGCCGGTCTTCGGCGAGAGGCCGATGAACGGCGGCATGTCCGGTTTCACCGGGCCTTTAAGCTTGGAAAGAATCGACCCGATACTGGGCCAACCGCCGGGAGGCTGGTTGCGTGGCGAACGGCCGGTCATGCACTGCTCGGCATCGTGTCCGCCGGTGGCACCAACGATGGAGCGAATGACGGTGAACTTGTCCATCATCCGCGCCATGCGTGGAAACTCCTCGCAGATTTGCAGGCCGGGGACGTTGGTGGAGATTGGCTTGAACTCGCCGCGGATTTCGCGGGGAGCGTCCAGTTTCAAGTCGAACATGTCCTGATGCGGCGGACCGCCGGGGAGGAAAATATTGATGACCGCCTTGTGCGAGGAGCCGATGCCGGCCTTGGCTTCGGCCTCGAGGAGGTTGGCCATTGTCAGCCCACCGACGCCCATGGCGCCGATTCGGATAAAATCACGCCGGGCGATCCCGTCGCAAAACTCTCCGCAGCCCCTGCTGCCTGCACTGATCTTCAACATGATTGTACCCCTTGGTTAAAAGCCTCCGGGCAAATCCGGAAAACTATGCTCTGCCAAAAAAGTGCCTATGTGAAGAGGTGTGTCAAGAGGGAAAGAAGGTTTTTCTTCGAAAAACAAAAAAATGTTTTTTTTGGATTGCCCTATAAGTCTTGTGGCAGTTGGTCCACTGTCGATTTAATCGACGATTATTTGGCCGAAATTGGAGCCGTTCACACGGGTAGTTCCATCTGTTTTTGGGGGGTTAAGGAAACCGAAAAAGAGTAATAGCCGAGGTGTTTTAGTTTAAAACAACTGATCCGGTTTGTTTTCCGGAGGCTTTGTTCCGTTGTTGTTGCCAAGTGCGGTCGTGGCCTCGAAGTGGTTGGACCGGCTCTTCATTCGGAAGTGGTACGTTTTCCAGAATATTCGCGCGTCAAAACTTGTGGAAACGCTTTCGTCTACCCACGTGTCACTGGCCAATCGTTTTTGGGAAATGGAAATGTTGATCGCATTCACTGCTCCTCCCAAGCCACCAAGGAACGTGACCTGTTTTTTTAGTTTTGCGTTGATTCTGGCGATATGAAACTCCTCCTTATCCACCCATAACTTGGCGTTGAGTTGGTTCATAAAGCGGTTAACAGTTCGGCTTTTGAGTTTGTGGTCTTTGTTTGGCTGCAGTTGAATAATATAGGCCGGGCGAGCATTAACTGATCCCATGCCAGCTAGAACAGGCGTAAATTTTTCCTCGAACAAATCCACGTTTTTTGTGACCAAGTTTCCACTTTTATTGGAGCCTTCTTCCTTTTTTCGCGCTAGATATCTGCGTTGTCGTTCACGGTTTCTGGCTTGTTCGCGAGCGACTTGCCGGTCGCTTGCCGGCTTGCCGTCCACCTTAAGCAGTTCCTGGTCACGTCCGTCGGTGTAGGCGCGGTAGGTCTTAGTGTAACTCTTCCGGATATTTCCTTTTGAATCGAGGTCTTCAACATCAGCTTGACGTAGAAAAGAAAAGACGGTCTCGCCTATGCCGTTGCGTTTGGCGGCTTCGCTGGCTTTCTTGATGATTTGATGAGCAGTCAACCCGGGCAGGTCTATCTTAACGGGAGGCAGAATCTTGAGTTTGTCGTCATCGCCTATCGCGGTTTGAGCGAGGAGAAGAGTGGCCGCCATCAGTCGGCCAATTACCCAGCCCGGGTAGAAACGTTTTGTCAGAATGCACTGTGAGAACAGTTTGTTCATTTCAAACGCTTTCACAGGATACATTGTGGAAGAAGGAAGGTTACGTTTAATCCTCGGTTTTGCTACTGAACCCGATATCGCGGTTGAAGGGGCTAGGCTTGTCATAGCCCTCGACGTTCGGGAAATGCATGACGGTGGCGATCGCGCCCCACGGAATCATCGCCGAGGCATCGACATTCTGCATCGACTCGGGGATCCATAGATTGGATTCCTCGCCCACACGCACCGGCAGCTCGAAGTCGGGGAACTGTAGCCACAGGCCGGTTTCGTCATAGCCCAGCACCTTGGCGAAAAACTTTTCCTGCGTGATCCCGACGGGCTCGAGAATCTCCGGCGTTTTCAGCACGACCAGCACCACGTCGTTGATGGCGTGGGCGATGGTCATCATCATTTTGTCACTCATGGTTTTCTGGTTGCACGAACGGCGACGACCGTAGCCCCGCCATTCTCCCGCCGCAATGCAAACCTTGGCCAAGCGGTGGTGTTGGGGCTATAACGCCGTCGTGCCGAAACGTGCCGAAGCCACCCAACTGATTGCCGCCGCCGCCGAGCTGCGCGATGCCGTCAACCGCTTGAGCTTTTTGCCGCCGGTCGAGTTCGTTTACAACCCACTCGACTACGCCTGGGCGGCGCACGAACAATTCCTCGGCCGCTACGGCGGCGGGGCCAAACGTGCGGTGTTCCTCGGCATGAACCCCGGGCCGTTTGGCATGGCGCAGGTCGGCGTGCCGTTTGGCGAGGTGGCTGCCGTTCGCGATTGGCTGCGCATCGACGCGCCCATCGGCAAGCCGCCGAGCGAGCATCCCAAGCGCCCCGTGCTGGGGCTCGACTGTCCGCGCAGCGAGGTGAGTGGCCGCCGGTTTTGGGGGTTTTTCGCCGAGAAATTTGGCCAACCGGAGGCCTACTTCGCCGATCATTTTGTTGTGAACTACTGTCCGTTGGCCTTCCTCGAGGACACTGGCCGCAACCGCACGCCGGACAAGCTTCCCGCCGCCGAGACCCGGCCGCTCGAGGTAATCTGCAACGAGCACTTGGCTAAGGTGGTGGCGATATTGCAGCCGGAGTGGCTCGTGGCTGTCGGTGGGTTCGCCGAGAAAAAAGCGAGCGAAGTACTTTGCCAAGCGGACGTAAAAATCGGCCGCATCCTGCACCCCAGCCCGGCCAGCCCCGCCGCCAACCGTGGCTGGCCCGAACAGGCGGAGAAGCAACTCAAGGAACAGGGAATCTGGAAATGAAACTTGAAACTTCAGACTCAAAAAAATAGATTGAGCGCGGTTATGTTTGAGGACATTGAAGATCAATTGAAAGCTGCTGCGGAACGAATCGTTCATCTCAGGAGGTATCTTTGACGTTCCCAAGGCACAAAACCGCTTGACGGAAATCGAGGGGGAGATGTCCCAGGATAATTTCTGGGACAACCGCGATTACGCCCAAAAACTTGTCGACGAGTCTTCGTCGCTCAAGCGACGTATCGAGCCGTTGCTCAAGGCCGAGACGCAGCATGCCGACATGCGGACGATGCTTGAGCTGGCTGATGGTGAGGACGAGACCACGCAGAAGGACATCCAGACCGATCTGGCGGCCGACTTGGCCAAGTTCACCGGCCGGCTCCAGGTGCTCGAGCTGGAATTGATGCTCGACGGGCCGCACGACCGCAGCAACTGCATCTTCTCCATCAACGCCGGCGCCGGCGGCACCGAGTCGTGCGACTGGGCGAGCATGCTCCTGCGGATGTACCAGCGCTGGGGCGAGGCGCGTGGCTGGCAGATCGAGATCAGCGAACTGCTACCGGGCGAAGTCGCCGGCATCAAGAGCGCCACGCTGCTGATCACCGGCGAGAACGCCTACGGATTCTGCAAGGCCGAGCGCGGTGTGCACAGGCTCGTTCGCATCTCGCCGTTCGACTCGAACAAACGCCGCCACACCAGTTTCGCCAGTGTCGATGTCATCGCCGAGATCGAGCAAAGCGAGCAGGAGGAACTACCGCCGGCTGAGTTTGATGTCGGCACGTTTCGCTCCGGCGGCAAGGGCGGGCAGAACGTCAACAAGGTCGAGACGGCCGTGCGCATCCGGCACATCCCGACCGGCCTCGTCGTCGCCTGCCAAAACCAGCGTTCGCAGCACCAAAACCGCGCGACGGCGATGAATATTCTCATGGCCAAGATTACCGCCCGGCGTGAGGACGAGCAGAAGTCCGAGCTGGAAAAATTCTACGGAGACAAGGGAAGCATCTCGTGGGGGAACCAGATTCGCAGCTACGTTTTCCAGCCGTATCGCATGGTGAAGGATCTGCGCACCAACGTGCAGGCGACCGACGTGCAGGCGGTGATGGACGGCGAGCTTGACCCATTCGTCAACGGCTGGCTCCGCGCCGGATGCCCCGCAGGTAAAACCAGCGGAGTCGAGGATGAGGAGTAGCGATAACGTCGCTTGGCCAAGCGCGTGGCGGTTACATCTGAGAAAAATCCAAGGCGAAAATTAGCAGCTGAGCTCCACAGCCGATGATAGCCAGTATGGTCCCTATGATACCGCAAATCCTGCCGGCATTCGTGGTGCCTTTGCCGCTTGGATCCATCTTACCGGCTTCGATCTGGGCGAGATCAGTATTGCCCATGATCCATGCTGCGATACCGAAAGGGAAACAACAGGCTATACCCAAAATCCCGAACGTGAGGATCATTGCTCCTCGATGGGGTGCATAATGAATAGCGTCTGCCTGCGATGAGGGGGTGGGTGGTGGTGGCGTTGACCTTGAAGGGGCAAGGAGTTCGCTTAACTCCGGATGGCCGGACAGCGGCGACCAGTCGTCGGAGTCGGCCGAGCGCACCTGTGAGTTGCCGTCCATTCGGCGCTGCCCAAGCCAGTCGCGAATCTGCGCCTGCTCAAGCGGTCCGTACTCCGTCTCATCTTTATCGTTAGCCTTGAAATAATATTCCATATCCACGATCTGCGTTCCAATTAACCGGTATGCAGCGCAAACGGAGGATCGCACCAGTTGTGCGAGTCGTAGTTTTTTTGGCCGCCAGATTACCGTGCGGTCAGACTCAGCTACTCAATGCGGCAAGGCCTCCTCCAAGAATCATCAATAAAATGATTAAACCGATTAAGACTGCGTAAATGATACAACAAATCATTCCACAGATCATTCCAGCTTTGGTTGAGCCTTCCCCTTCGGGATCCATGATGCCGTCTTTGATCTTTGCCAAGTCACCTTTGCCCATAATCCATGCGGGTATGCCGGTGAAAAAGCCGCACAAAACCAAGCTGAGAATGCCCAGTACCAGGATCAGGGTGCCGCGGTGGGGCTCCAAACCGCCGGAGGTGGTTCTATGAGTAGTGGGGGGTGCGTCATTCATTTTTTAGTGTAGGTTGTAAGAGATGGATATAAATACCCAATGACTCAGAATTAGTCAACAGTAATGTTGACTTTGGTTTGGCTCGAACATCACCCGCTAATCAGGCAGGCTCCCGGGCACTGAGCAATGAAAAAGACACTATTCGAGAAAATCTGTGACAAGGAGATCCCTGCCGACATTGTTTACGAGGACGACCAGGTGGTGGCATTTCGGGACATCGCCCCGAAGGCTCCGACGCATGTGCTGGTGATCCCGCGCAAAGCCATCCAGCGCATCAACGAGGCCCAACCGGAGGACCAGGCGTTGCTTGGCCATTTGCTGCTCAAGGCGGCCGAGGTGGCGCGCTCGCTTGGCCTGGGCGAAGATGGGTTTCGGCTTGTGCTGAACAACGGCAGGGATGCAGGTGAGACCGTGCCACATCTGCACTGCCATATACTCGGCGGGCGAAAAATGGATTGGCCACCGGGTTGAGATCGGGCAAGGCGGGGATTTCCCCTGGCAAAAAAAAACGCCCCTAGCCAAGTTGGCTGGGGCGTGCTGTAAAATTTGGTTGGCCGATCAGGCCTTCTTCTTGCCTTTTCCTTTTTTACCCTTAGCGGCCGGCTTGTCGTTGATCTTGCTGGCAACTATCACGCGTTTTTTGCCTTTGCCTTCGAACTTGCCAGTTACTGCAACGGCGATTTTGTCGCCACCGCAGATCTTTTTGTGAAACGCCTTGGTGACGGCGTCGTTCTTGAGCAGGATGACACGAGTGACTTCCTTGCCATCCTTGCCCTTCCGCTTGACCTGTAATGCGGCCTGGCAGGCGTCGGTTTTCTTGAGCGTGCACTTGCCACACATGATAGTGCCCTTAACAGTGCGCTCTTTAGCAGCTTTATTGATCTCGACTACTGCTTTTTTCTCTTCCGCATCAGCGGAGAACATCGCCATCGAGATGGCGACCGTCGTCAGTATTAGTTTGAATGTTTTCATTATTTTTTCCACCTAGCGGCTTGTTCTATGGACACGTCAGCTTACAAAACTATTCAAAAAATGCCCATATAAAGTTTCACTTTTTTTTCTCTGATTCTTTTTTTTCGGTTAGAGCGGCGTCAAAGCGTTTTTTGAGGTCACCCAACTCCTTGGTTAGCTTGGAGTTAGCCTGCTTCAGGTTGGTGACTTCCTTGCGGAGATTCTTGTAGTCGTCGGCCGGCTTGCGGGCGGCGCGCATTTTCTCGATCGCCTGCTCGGCGGCTTTGCGGGCGGGGTCGTTCTCGGCTCCGCCGGTGAATTTCTCTAGCACGGCAAGGGCCTTGGGGTCGCCGAGTTGGCCAAGCGCGCCGATGGCAGCCAAGGCGATTCGCTGCTTGGAATTGTTCACGTGGTCGATGAGGAATTCGCGAGTGGCCGCTTTCTTTTTCTGGTTGCGCGCAAGGTGGCCAAGCGCGCCCAGGGCGGAGGCGTAGCCACGGGTGGTGAACATGGCCCCATCGTTTTTCAACGCGTCGCGAATCTTGGCGAGGTTGGCCGGGTTGTCCTGTTTGCGCAGCGCGCTGACGGCGGCGTCGGCGAGTTGGTGGCGGAAAGACGTGGAGTCAAGCGCCTCGTCGATTAGCGCGCGTGCCGCCTTGTCGTCGTGCCCGGTGAGGCCGCCAATGGCGCGAGCGCGGATGGACGGATTTTTCTCGTTGGCCAAGCTCTGCTTGAGAGCGGCCAGCGCCTCCGGTTTGTATTGGCTGGCGATGTCGCCGATGACCTGTTGTCGCACCTTGGCGTTGGGCTGGTCGGTCGAGTCGGTCAGCGCGGCCAGGGCGTCGTCACCACCGATGCCACGTAGCACCCGCGAGGCGGCGATGCGCACGGCGTAAAACGAGTCGTTCTGCAGCGCGTGTTTCAGTTTGCTGCGGGTGGTTTTGTCTTTGCGCTTGGCCATCAACTCGACGGCTTGCAGGCGGCCAAGCGCGTCGCTCTCGTCGGCCAACTGCGCGTGCAGCAACGCGGTCGGCGGCGTGAAGCTGAGCTTGGCCAGCAGCGTCACGTCAGGGTCGATTCGCACGATATCCGGCGCCTTGGCCAAGCGGAGATAAAAATCCTCCGATGTCTTAGTGACATGCAGCGAGCGGTCGATCGTTTGGCCATCGACGGTGAAGCGCACCGGCAGTTTCACGTGAAAGAGCAGCACGTTGGCATCGACCTTTTGTTCCTGCTTTACGCTGAGCTTGGCGAGCTTGGTTTTCTCGTCCCAAGCGTAACTGATTTTCAGTTCGGGATGGTGCGCGTGAAAAACGTACTGATCAAAAAAGCGATCGAACGACTGGCCAGAAATCTCCTCGATGATTGAGCGTAAATCCTCGGTGACGACGTTGCCGTGTTTGTGGCGTTCAAGGTAGGTCTTCACAGATTTACGGAACAACTCCGGGCCGAGCTGTGAGCGCAGCATATGCAGCACCCAGCTTCCCTTGGAATAGGACATGAACCCGTATTTGCGGAACATTTCCTCGGGAGAGTTGTATTTGCGGTTGACCATCGCGGTGGTATCACCGCCGCGGCCGGTGAGGCTCTTCCGGTCGCGATAAAGGCCGTAGCGCATTTCATTGATACCGTCCTTGTGCCCGGCGAAAAGGTGCGTGTAGTAGGTGGCGAATCCCTCGTTGAGCCAGAGCTGGCTCCAGTCCTTGCAGGTGACGAGGTCGCCGAACCATTGGTGTGCCAGCTCGTGAGCCATCAGTCCCTGGCTGCTGCGGATGTTTTCCGTCTCGTTGCTGAAAAGCGTGGAGGCATTGAGCGTGGTCTGGCTGGTGTTTTCCATACCGCCCCAGTGGAAGTCCTGCACGGTTACCTGATCGTACTTGGCCCAAGGGTAGGGCACGCCGATTTCTTCCTCAAAATACTCCATGCACTCCTTGGTGTAGCGGAACGAGTTGGCGGCGTTGGCGAAGTCGGACGGCGCCGTCCAGAACGACATCGACAGGTCGCCATGCTTTTCCTCGAGGCGCTTGAAGTGACCGGCGACGAGCGTTATGAGATAGTTAACGTGCGGCTTGTCCTGACTCCACTTGACGACGCGCAGTCCGGAGTCGGCATCGACGGCGTCGCTGACCTTGCTGCCGTTGGATAGGACGACCATCGCCTCGGGCACTCTGCAGGTCATGGTGGAGGTGAAAAACTCGTTGGGCGCGTCAAAGCACGGGAACCAGTGCCGCGCCTCGATTGATTCGCCCTGCGTCCAGATATGCGTGTCGCCGGGGTCGTAGCCCATTTCCGATGTGCGGAAGTAGAGGCCCTTTTTCGGCTCGGCCTCGTAGGTGACGGTGAGTTTGGCCTGCTCGCCCGCCGCGATCGGATTGGCGAAGGTTACTATCAACGCGCGGTCGGTGTTCCGCCACGCGGCGATCTCGGCGCTGCCGGTGACAGTGCTGATCTCGAGGTCGTGCGCGTCAAGGCGCAGTTGGCCAAGCGGCTTAAGGATCGGCTTGAACGTGAACGTGGCGGTACCGGCGACCCGGCGGTTTTTGAAGTCCGGCGTGACGTCGAGGTCGAACTGCTCGATGTCCACTGCGCGGTCGGGCGCGTAGCGTTGGGATGCGGAATCGATGCTGGACCAAATATTGGCGACGTGGCCGCACTGGAGTCCGTGAACGTGCTCGGCCTTGGCCGAATGGATAATGCCAAGCGACGTAAACGCGGCGGCGGCAATGAGGATGATTCGTTTCATTTGGTCAATCAAAGGGGCGACGAGGGTAGGGAACCCGACCCCTGGTGCGAAAGAAAAAAAAGACAGGCTTGCTGCTATGTTTGCGGAGAAATTCAATTGAACAGTCCTACCCTGTAGAACTGATTCTCAAAATAGTGCCTCCCTTAATCGACATATAGTCAATTCAAGAAGTCAAACCGTCGAGCTCTCCGGTGCTGTCGGCGAAGGTATCTGCATGTACGCCCATGCTTTTTTGCATGGTGACGAAGAGATTGGCGAGGGGCACGTTCTTACCGAAGGTTAGGTATTGCCCGTGTTGGTAGCCCATATTCTTGCCCCCGGCCAAGATCAAGGGATAGTTGGTGTTATTGTGGGTCTTACTATTGCTGCTTCCGTAAAAAATGCATGTGTTATCCAGAACGGACCCATCACCTTCTTCCATCTCGCGCAGTCGCTTGATTAGATAACATAAACATTCTGCCTGGTACCGATCCCATTTCCCCTTGTTTTCGGCTCCCTTTTTCCCTTTGCCAGCGCCATGGGCCAGTCCGTGAGCGTTGTTAGTGAAGCCAAGGAGAGTAGGAAACTTGTTCGCGATTGAGATTGCCCCATGCATGCTTGCGAGCTGATAGGTTATGAAGCGAGTGGAATCGGTCTGAAAGGCGAGCGCAATCAAGTCGAGCATGGTGTGAATCAGCTTGCCCGGAGTTTCATTGTCCGCATCCAGGCTAAGCCCCTCGGCATTCACTTTTGGTCGAGGGACTTTGAGCCATTGAGCGGAACGCTCGACGTCCTGCTCAATCTCTCGCACGGAAGTCAGGTATTGATCCAGTTTGCCCTGGTCCACCTTCCCTAATTTACGATGCAGTCTTTTGGCTTCATCAAGAAGCAGGTCGAGGTGGCTGCCTGTCCGGGTGAGACCTTTTCTCTGGGCTTCAATTGAGTCTCCTTTCAGCCCGAACAAGCGCTCGAAAACAATGGCTGGCCGGTTGAAGGAGGGGATGGGTTGCCCGGTCCTTGAGAAAGAAAGAGTGTTGGCGCGCGTGGGCATGCCGGTCCCACCGTCCGAGGAGAGGACAAGGCTGGTGAAGCGCGTACTTTTGCCAAGCTTGTGCGTACGTGCCATGAACTGATCCAAGGAAATTGAATTTTTCAGCCCGGTAGTGGCAAGGCTCAGTTCCGCGCCGGTAAGAAAGGTATCTCCGCTATCGTGCCCTCCGATTCGGCGAACCTTGGGATGGGAAAGGCCTCCAAGAATCGTCACTTGGTCACGAAAAGGCTCCAGTCCTTTAAGGGGTTTATTGAAGGTAAAGTCCTTACCTGAACCTTTGGGAAACCAGTTCCATTGGCCGTATTCCCCTCCTTGTTTAGGCAGGCTTACGCCGTAAGGGAAATAAATAGAACAGAATCGACGCGGAGGCGATTTTGTCTGGGCACCGGCAAATGATTCCATCCAAGGCAACGCTAGCGAGGCGCCAGATGCCTTGAGCATGGTTCTGCGATTCATCTGAAGAGCCCTGTGATTCATTTTGGAGTCCTTTAGGTTGCCCTTTGGACGATACATATCTGTGGTCGTCATCGCGATGAAAAAGGCCGGCTCGTGACGATGTTTTTCATCAGGTCAGCGAGCCGATAGTTGCTCTCCGCAAAGCTTGCGCTTAATTCTTTGATTATCGGTTCGTCTTCCAGTTTAAGGGAACGACCCAAGGCGTAGGTCAGTAATTTCGACACCAATGCCTGGGCGAACTGCTCACGCCTCTCGTTGAGCAGGAACTTCTGGAGGTCAGCCAAACCCGAAATGTCATGATTCCCAGGCAGGATGGTTTCGGTGGAAACGGGCTTTTTGCGGCGAGCGGTCTTATTTCGCAACAGGCCTATGGCATCATATCCTTCGAGGGCAATTCCCCAAGGATCAATGCTTCGATGACAATCGGCGCAAGCCTCCTTTTTTCGATGAAGGGCAAGCTGTTCACGAATGGAAAGTTTTTCAAAGTCTGGCACGCTTGTTTCAAGACTAGGGACGTCGGGCGGAGGAGGGTTGGGGGGATCGTTGAGGAGTCGGTCCCTAATCCAGACCGCCCGCTTGACCGGGTGAGAGTCCGCTCCGTCAGACCCGGCGAGGTGGGTGGAGGCGTGACCGAGCAGCCCACCCGGTCGGTTGGTGCCCTTGAGCGAGACGCGCTCGAACCTCTGGGATTTTGGGCCGTTCAATCCGTAGTGTTTGGCTAGTGTTGCGTTAAGCATGGTGAAGTCAGCATCGAGAAACTGGAGGGCCGAAGTATTGCTGCGAAGGATTTCCCTGAAAAAAGCAAGCGTTTCACCAACCATGTCGGGTTTTAAGCGGTTGTCAAAATTCCTGTAGTATTGCGGATTGATGGCCACCCGATCCACGCCTTCGAGGTCGAGCCATTGCCTGCTGAATTGTTCGGCAAAACGGTCGGCCTTTTCGTCCGCAAGCATGCGGGAAAATTGTTTTTTTAGAGCGGATGATTCCAAGAGGCGGCCTGAGTCAGCCAACTCGGAGAGTTCCTCATCCGGCAGGGAGCTCCAGAGAAAATAGGAAAGTCGTGATGCCAATTCATGAGCTGACAGCTTCCGGGGTTGTTTGGCCAGATGCGGCTCGCTCAAGTAAATAAAATTCGAAGAGGCCAGGGCAGCGGCAAGGGTTTCCTTGAGGGCGGGAATCTCAGAATCACCTTGTTTTTGGATCCTCGTGTAATGTGCAGTCCACTGGTTTAGCTCTTCGTCGCTCACGGGTCTGCGCCATGTACGCCGGAGGAAATCACCCAGGACTCGTCTAACTGATTCACTCGTGCGCAAATCCTTACCTTCAGGAACGACCTTACGATGCAAAGGTGGAGGCCAGGAAGGGTAGTCATGCCTTACGAACTCCACTGAATCGATGATGATACGAGGGAAGTCAGGGTCCTCAGGATACACTTTAATTTTCTTTTTCCTGATCTTACCTTTCCTTTCCTCCTCGATTACTTTGTCGATCGGTTTTGTGGCCGGTTTGCCATCAATCAAGACGTTCTGCAGGGTGATGACACCATTCATTTTTCCCGCAGGCACATGGGATTCGGGAAGGGGAAAGAGCTTGGGGTGACCGGAGATTTCATAATACTTCGGGGTCGAGGAGGGGATTGCGATTTCACCGGCATCGCCCATGATGTTCAAGGTCAAGCCCGACACGAAATAACCATACCGAGCGAAGAGGATGGGGGCAGGTTGCCCGGGTTTGCGGTCCGTGTAGGCCCTGATCCGAATGGTAAAGGCGTCCGTCCGTGGTAAATCCTTGAAGGATCCATGCCAGAAGTTTACCCGACCCAGGCGATCCGAGGAGTTCCCTATGAAACGCTTGCTGCCCGGTCCTTTTACTTTCCCTTTATTCCTCTCTACCTTTGTGATCGTTCGCTCCTGTTGTTCCCCTTCGGCAAGGACGATGTCCAGGGCTACCCGCGCTACCTTGAGGTAATTCTCGATTTGCAGGGCTGACACCTCGAGGGAGGCACCGTTGTTGCGAAACCCATCGCCGGAAATCGCGTCGGAAGGAAACTCCTCGCTGTAATCCATGTCCAATCCCAACAGATCAGTCATGGTGTATTGATACTCGGCCCGGTTGAGTCGGCGTATCACCACTTGTCCGCCTTTGTTTTGTCGGGCATCGACGACTCGCCGCAACTCCTTGGTCAGCCAACCAACGAGTTTGTGGCGTTCATCGCGTGACAATTGTGGCTCGTCCTCAGGTGGCATTTTACCGAGATTCAGCATGTTCAAGGCATCGTGCCAGATCTCGGTCGATTGCCCCTTCACCAAGTCCGGCCCCAATTGATCCAGCCGAATCTTACCTTTCTGTTTCTTGGGCCCGTGACACCCAAAGCAATGCTTCTGAAGCACAGGCAACACGTCCTTCGTAAAGGCTTCATCCGCATGCAAACTAAAGGCGAGAAGCCAAATTAGACTAAAGCCCAATTTTTTCATTTAAAAGAAACCCCGGCCTCCACTTCACTGAACGCGCAGTTGCGGACGTTGTGATAAAACGGTGTTTCATTTGCTTTCAGCTTTCAATTCTTCATCCGTCTTGCCGTCGGGTTGAATTGCTCCAGATCGATTTGTTAACGAGAGGAGTTTAGATGAAATACTTTTGGTTTGCCTCCAAACGGCACATACAGCGTTCACAATAATTTTTAGGATAAAAAAAGAGAACCCCATCAATAAAACGCCTAGGAGCTTGATGCGTCTTTTCCCAAATTGTCCTCTTTTTAACACAACTCAATTAAGTTTAAAATCAGACACACTTCACCAACAGTACGGCTGCGATTGTTGTGGTTAGGAGGTGTTTCATTTCCCTTCAAATTTCAATTCTTGCGCTTTAAAAAATAGATACGTTTAGATGTTGTGCCATCCTTCATGGAGGACTCGACATCAACCAGTTGCCAACCATCTTTTCCAAGTTGGTTGATTTTATTTGCGAATTCCTTATTTCCAAATTCATCATTATCAGGACTTGGAAAA
>JABGZB010000109.1 GCA_018674955.1 Verrucomicrobiota bacterium
ATCTCGCCCGTGGTGTCGACAGGTTTATTGAGTTCAGTCTCCCGATACAGTCCCGCGTGGTTGTACATCTCAAACGGCAGCCCAAGCGGATCCATCTTCCTGTGACACGTCCAACAATATGCTTTCTTTGTGATCCGCATGCGTTCACGCAGTGTGTTCTGTGGCTCATCCGGCAGCATTGCGTCCACAGTGATCGGCACATCGGGAATCCCGCCACCCAGCAGTTTTTCGCGGATCCAACGGCCCCGTAGGATCGCGTGATTGTCCATGGCATCGGAGTGGGAGACCAGCCAAGAGGGATGGGTGAGAACCCCCATACGCTGGCCCTTGAGCGCGGTGGCCAAAATGCGGTTGGATTTCAAGGAGCCGTTGCCAAAGGAACGGCGGCTGACGCGGGCATGAATCTTCGGTCCGGCCAGATTGGCTGAGGTAACGTTTACGTTCGTGTTATCTCTCCTTCTCTTTTTGCCGTTCGCGATTCTTTTCTTTAAATCGGTAAGCGATTTCGTTTTGCGGTTCAGAGATTTCCTTGTCCGATTATTCTTGGGCTCAGCGTTCAAAACAGCCTCAAGTTGCGCCACTTCCTTTTCCAGGGTCGCCACTTCGACGGCGTCTTTTTTTACCTGTTCCGCATCCGCTTTCCTCTTGACGGCTAATGCAGCTTTCCTTTCTTCGGGGCTATTCTTCCGAGCGAAGTAAATGTTGTCATTCCGCGTGGCGACTATTAGCTGAGTCGTGAGCAGTTCCTTGAGGACGTCCTTGTCTTTCTGAACGATCAATTCAATTAGGCGATCGGTGCTCGCGGTGGCATCGAACATTGCACGGTAATGCGACGTGCCCTGAGTGCTGACACCTGTCTCTCCAAGAGCTTTGTTATCCTTGCAAATGTAACCGCCCAAGTCGTAGTCGAAGAAGTCGCGGAAGAAGCGTAGGACGCGTGGCTTGCGAGTGCTATCGTCAGCGATCATACGGGTAACTTCGCGTTCCACATCTATGCGCGTCCGCATGCGGCCCTCAACGATTGCTTTGCGGAGTTGCGCGTCAGGCTTGATGTAACAAAGGGCGTGGTTCACCGCTAGTCCGAGTTCCCAATCCTGCAGCATCACGCGGCCGTGTTGATCGGGCTTGCCGGATTCCACAAGTTCCGGCCGAAACAATGCATCGCGATCGAGGAAAACGGAGGACAACCCCATGAACACGCCCTTCTCCTTGCCGACTTTGCCGATGGAGTTCTTGACGATCTGGAGGTAGTCGTTGGATTCCTCAGTCGTGGGCGGGCGGAAAGTCAGCTCTTCGAAAAGGTAACCCACCGCAGTACGCAGGCGCTCGTCGGTGATGCCCGGTTCCTTCATCAGATCGTGGATGGGCGTCATCGGACGGACGATCTTGGTGCTGTAAACAATCGCAATCGGCAAGCCGCGGAGATCACCCGAAGGCTTGACCTTATCGTAAGTCTTGGGGTCGTCGGTGATCTGTTCCGGATCGGCTATGCTCAGTGGACCGTAGGCCATGTAGCGCAAAATGTCTTCTGCCTTGCCTAATATCTGCGTCGCCTCGGAACTGTTGACGGTGTAGAAGTCCGGATAGTTTTCCAGACCGTGCTTGCGGGAGGATGAAAGGACAACCGGCACGCTCTTGACGGCCGTGGCGTAAGCCACCGTACCGCCTTCCCACCGGATGATTCGATCGGTGCCGAAGTAGAGCTTCAACTCGCCGCCGTGATTGGTGGGAACGGCGTCGCCGCGCGTACGCAAACCGGGCTTTGAGTGGTCGTACTGCGGCTCGGTGTTGATCAGTTCGTTGAGCCGTGTGATGTGCTCCTGCGGCGTCACCCGCCAAATTCGCGCGGGTGAGGAAGTGGGCGCGAGGCGGATGCCTTTCGGCAGCGGGCCGAAGAGGAGATTGTGGGCGACGTAGTTACCCTTGCTGGGATCCAAGTGCGCGTGAAAACCGCCCTTGTCCTTCATGACGCGCTGCAATTCGCTGACGATCCAGTCGGAGAAGCGAAGCCGATCAATGATGCCCGGCTGAGACTTTTTCTTGGGCGGCATTTCCTGCAGCGTAACTTGCGCCCAAATAGATTTCCAAACCGCAGCACTTGTCTCGTCCACCGACCCCAAATCTTCCAGCGAAAGATCGCCTTTTGCCGTGTCGTTGTCGTGGCAATCGAAACAATGACTCTTCAGAAAGGCACGGGCGAAATTCTTAAAATCCCCACGGACGGGTTCTCCGGGCGTGTAGATTTCCGCAGTATGAGCTGACGTTCCGAGCACGGCAAAGACCGCCACCCCAAGGGTGATCGTCAACTTGTTCATGCCAGAACTTCTTTGAGCGGTCCAGTGCTGGAATCAAACTTAGCAGCCATCTGCTCGGACATGTTGAATCGGTCGATCTCAACGCCAGACGCTCGAAGGATGGATGTGTACAGCGCGTTGATTGGACGCTTGCTATCCAACTGCGTGAAGCAACCGGTCTTGAACGCGCCGTCATAATTGCCCAGCAGCATCACCGGCCAGTTCTTGCCGGAGGTGTGCTGATAGTCCGCGTTGTTGCTGGTGTAGATAATCAGCGAGTTGTCCATCATGGTGCCGCTGCCCTCGGGCACGCTATCTAGTTCCTGTATGAGCTTGACCAGCATACGGCTGTTGTACTGGCGAATCTTGATCCAAATTGGATTGTCCGGCTGCTTCATGTGACCGAGATTGTGGCCCT
The DNA here is from genome assembly GCA_018674955.1 of Verrucomicrobiota bacterium. Taxonomy (GTDB): domain Bacteria; phylum Verrucomicrobiota; class Verrucomicrobiia; order Limisphaerales; family UBA1096; genus UBA1096. The sequence continues at coordinate 2,713 of JABGZB010000109.1, forward strand.
GTTGCTCGACGCCCAAGCCCTTCCAGGCGCCAAAGATCTCACCACGGCCTGAGCCAATAGTTAGCACGCTGGTGATGCCAGACTTAAGAGCCGAGATGCCCAAGTCTAAAAGAACATCGTGCCAGTCGGTTTCAAATTCAGGTCTGGTGTAGCGTTGGTCCACCTTGGGAGCAAACTTCCGAAGATCGCCGGAAACTTTGTTAAGACGTTCCCGCAAGCCGTTGATGTCATTAAATCCGTTTACATACTGGCCGTAGCGCTGCTTATTTATGCCGTGCAGGCCCACACCCTTGGTTATAGCCAGTTGTTCTATTTGGTCGAACATGCTTGATCGAGCCTCGTGCTGTTTTCGGATTTCACCTTGGGAGATACCGCCGTAGAGCATCTGATAGAGGTGGTTCGGGTTGGAGTGCATGAAAATAGGCTGGCCCGCACCACTTGCCGAGAGGTTCGCGACGGTAGGCTTGGCCTTCATGTTTTCGGCAGAATCCATGCCGATACATAAGTGTGGAAGCAGTGTTTCCGGTAGAACCTTGCTAAGTTCGTAGTCGATGGTAGGCCCACTGGGTGGGACCCCGTCACTACCACGATAGCCGCCAAGCGCACCGAAAAATGCGCTGTGCGAGGGACTGGTATGCATGCCGTGCAGACCGTTGATGATGTGTAGTCGCTCCTTGTAGGGTTCCAAAGCTTCAATTGGCTCGGGCAGCTTGGCCTTGGCCAACGAGCCACTGTTCGTCATGCCGGCCGGAATGCAGGTCTTGGGATCAAACCCCTGGTTTTGCAAAAAGAAAATAATTCTCTTCGGCTTTCTCTTACCGGTAGCCGCTTTAGCGAGACTCGGAAGCAGTGGGGTTGCAACAGTCGCCGCCGCCAATCTTCGAAGCATTTTTCTTCTATTAATCAACATTCTACTCAAGAATAATATTACGTTAAGACACTTTATACGTCAATTGTTTTCAGTGGTTTACGCGTCCTGTAGCACTTTTGGATTTAGCACTCCACCCCACCTGCACTAAGGCTGCGATTGTTGTGACTAATTAAATAGCAATTGCGAGCACTAATAAAGGGAGGTTATGTTGATAGAAAAACTCAAGTCAGGCGAGCCAATCCTTGATCACATTGCCGGCGACGTCGGTCAACCGGAAGTCGCGTCCTTGAAAGCGGTAGGTGAGCTGTTCGTGGTCGAGTCCAAAACAGTGAAGCATGGTGGCGTGCAGATCATTGGGGTGAACCGGTTTTTCAACCACATTCCAGCCGATTTCATCGGTTTTGCCGTAGATATGCCCGCCTTTAAAGCCGCCCCCCGCCATGAGCATTGAGAAACAGAAAGGGTGGTGATCCCGTCCTGTGGCATTCTTGTTGCCTCCTCGGTTTTCACCCAGCGGCGTGCGCCCGAATTCCGAGGACCATTGCACCATAGTGCTGTCGAGTAGGCCGCGTTGTTTCAGGTCTCGAATGAGTGCGGCGATGGGTTGGTCTACTACGCTGGCATTATATTTGAGTTCTTTGTCCAATCCACTGTGATGATCCCAGGATGCGTAGATGATGTTGATGAACCGGACACCACGCTCAACCATGCGTCGGGCGAGCAGACAGTTGCGCGCGAAATCTTGATGGGTGTTGCCGAGTTTACCACGACCGCCACCGCCGGGATCTTTTCGGTCCACGCCGTAGTTTTTCAGTGTGGAGGCATTTTCCTTGGACAGATCAATGAGTTCGGGCGCCGCTGTTTGCATGCGGCTTGCCAGTTCATAGCTGGCAATACGGCTGGCGATTTCCGGGTCTTTTATCTTTTCGAAACGTCCTTTATTTACAGTGTTCAGAGTTTCCAATCCTGCATGTTGAAGCTCGGACGGTAGTCCCTTGGGATTGGACAGGTTTAGTACCGGTTCACCCTTGCTCCGGAAAAGCACCCCCGCATAGGTGCTGGGCAAAAAGCCGCTTTGCCAGAGCGTGGCTCCTCCGCTGGAACCGCGACCGGCGGTGAGAACCACATACCCTGGCAGGTTATTTGAGCCGTTGCCTAGACCGTAATTAATCCATGAACCAACTGTGGGCATTCCAAACCTTGAGACACCGGACTGCATGAGTAGTTGCCCTGGATGATGGTTGAATTCATCGGTGTGCATGGAGCGAACCATCAACAAGTCGTCGGCTACTGTTCCGAGGTGCGGAAGGTAATCGCTAAATTCCATGCCGCATTGGCCGTGAGGCTTGAAGACCCGCTTGGTGCCCATCAATTTGACGGTGTCAGGTTTGATGAAAGCAAACCTGGCCTTGTCCAAAACTTCCTTGGGCAGGGATTGGCCATCTCTTTTATTGAGTTCTGGCTTGGGGTCAAACAGGTCCAGGTGTGATGGGGCGCCGGCCATGAAAATGTTGATGCATGCCTTGGCTTGAGGTTGAAAATGCGGTTTGCGTGGCGCCAGAGGATTGGCGAATTCATTGGCTAGCAAGCCGTCTTCGGCAAGTAGTGATGCTAGCGCCACACCGCCCAGGCCGCTGGCGCTGGTGGCCAGAAAATTGCGGCGAGTCTGTTCAAGTTGCGATTGTATCGGATGCATAATTATTCGCGGGTGATGAATTCGTCGAGATTCAAAAAAATGCGGGTGAGTGTGGCCCATGCACTTGCTTCTGCGTCACCATTGAAGGCCTTAGCTTCGGTTTCGTTTTCTCCATAGTACAATTTAGCCTTCCTCAGAAGGGTTAAGAATGCGGCAGCTTCCTTTGTTGAAGGCTTCCGTGCGGTACAGAGTTGGAATCCCATGGCGATGCGTTCAGTATCACTGTTTCGTTCCTTTATAAGACGCTTGGCCATCGCCTTGGCAGCATCGGTGAATACGGAATTATTCAGTGTGGCTAGGGCAGCGATGGGGGTGTTGGAAATATTTCGTTTTACGCAGGTGACATTGCTATCGGGGCAATCAAATGTAGTGAGATTCGGGTGCGGTGATGTGCGTTTGAAAAAGGTATACAAACCACGACGATACCGGTCTTCACCTCCACTGACTGCCCATTTGAAATTATTGGCATAACTCAGTTGGGCCACTCCTAGCGGTAGTGGAGGATAGACACTTTCGCCCCCTACTTTTCGTGAGAGTTGACCGCTGGCGTCAAGGGTTAGATCGCGTACGATCTCAGCTTCCACACGGAAACGGTTTTGGCGGTGGAGTAAATGATTGTTGGGGTCTGTGCGCGCCAATTCCGGGCGGTGCATTGAGGCCTGCTGATACGTTGCGCTTTGGGTGATGAGCCGGATCATCTCTTTGCGGCTCCATTTGCGACGGACAAACTCACCGGCTAACCAATCGAGCAAAGCCGGATGGGTGGGGGCATCGCCACGCACACCGAAGTCGTTGATGCTGCGTACCAGGCCTTCGCCGAACAGATTGGCCCAAATTTGATTTACGATGACACGCGGCACAATCGGATTGCGGCCGCTCACCAGCCACCGGGCCAGATCAAGACGGTCCCCTTCGCCTCGATTACTTATCCTTGGCAAGGCGGCAAAGGTGTCTGCAAAGACCTTCTCACCGGGTTGTTTGAATTCGCCGCGATGTAAAATAGGGGTTGCCCTAGGATTGTTTTTTCGTTGGGAAATGACACGCACACTCATTACCGGTGCTTTTGGCGCGATGCTGTTGAGTTTTTCTAATTTGGCCTTCAACCGGATGGCTTCGGAATCCCTGGTTTGGGCGAAGCCGAGGAGGGACTCGATTTCTTGTGCGGTTCGTTTGGTGGAATTATTTTCAAGCAGTTTCACAATGTTTTCTGGAATGCCGTCGGTGGGATTTTGCCCCGTACGGCAGGCAATGCGAAAGCGTCCTATGGTGTGTTGTGACCCGTATTCCTGATCGAG
>JABGZB010000110.1 GCA_018674955.1 Verrucomicrobiota bacterium
CTGGCTGCAAACCAAGTTTCTCACGGATTTCCGCCAGTTCGTCGCGGATGCCATTTTTAAAAAAAGTGATGTCAGCTTTGTGTATGAGCAGGTTGGCGCCCATATTGACGAAGCGCGCCTGGCTGGCGGTGTCGCCCCACGCGTGAATGCCGGCGCCGATGCCCTTGGCTCGCGCCTTGGCAAAAATCATTTCGGCGGTTTTGAGAAACGTGGGATCGTCGTATTGCTCCGGCTTGCCAAGGTTGCATGACAAGTCGTGAGGCCCGATTAGCACCGAGTCGATGCCTGGTACGTCTAAGATGCGATCGAGATTTTCGACGGCCGGCACGCTCTCGATGTTAACGATGAGCAGGTTGTTTTCGTTGTGGCCGGGCGCGTAGTTGGCGAGATCGCCAGGGAGCGGTTCGCCGGCGAGGGCCTCGTTGAGGCGCTGGCCCTTGAGCGGACGCAGCTTGGTTGCGCCGCGCAATTGCTGCACCTGCTCGGCCTGCTCGATGTACGGTGCGACGACTCCCGCTGCGCCGTCGTCGAGCACCATCGTCGCCTCGTACGGCGAAGGGGAGACGGTGCGCACCAGCGGCGGCAACCCCATCGCGGCGTAGGTGCGGCACATCCACGAAACCTGGCTGCGATCCAGCGCAATGTGCTCGGTGTCTATGAAAACAAAGTCGAGTCCGCAGTCGCCAAGCACTTTCGGCCAGAACGGGGAAGGCGAAACGATCAGTGTCCCGAAAACCGGCCCGCCGTTATGCAGCGATTTTTTTAATTCAACGGATGTCATTTTAGAGGGTCACCTCCACCGGTTGGCCGGTTTTGCCGGACTCGACAGCGGCGAAAACGGTGGCGGCGATGTCGCGCCCGCCCCTGGCATTGAGGATCGGTTCGCAGCCGGTGTCGAGTGCGCGGGCGAAGTTGTCCACCAGCAGGAAATCGTTCTCGTTGGCGACGCGTTCATTCTTGAACTCCAGCGGCGGCTGGTCGCGGTAATGGATGCTGACCTCCGGCCGGGCCTCGCTGATGACAATCCCGCCTTTCGAGCCGATGGCGTGAATCTTGATTTCGCCGATGTCCGGGTGGCTCGCCGCACCGATGCGACCGATGCAAAGCGAACCGACGATGCCGTTGTCTAGTTCCAGCGAGACCGTGGCAAGATCATCCACGTGGTTATCGACATTGACCTGATGGAAATGTGTCGCAGTGCGGGCGAACACGCGCCGCACATTCGCGTCGGTGAGCATGCGGATGTAGCCGAGCGGATAGATGCCCTCGATCTGCAACTCACCCATCGCCTCGATGCCAACGCCTCCGTCGGAGCCGTCGGCGTGCGCCTCGAGTTGTCGCTCGAGCCAGTTGATCGGCGGGTCGCCGTGCTGACGGGTGCCCTTGGGCGGGCCGGCGTCTTTTGAAAAATAAAAGTCAACATGAATGGCGTGCAGTTCACCAATCGCTCCCGACTGAACCGCCTCTTTGGCCTGGATGACAGCAGGCAAGAAATTACGATTCCACAACAGAAATTTCACTTTGTTTCGCTGAACGGCCTCGACCAGGCGATCGCATTCGGAGAGGCGGGTGGACATCGGCTTGTCGGCAATGACGTGCAGCCCGGCATCGGCGGCGCGGACGGCGAGGTCGCAATGCCGCTCGGCCTCGGAACTGACCACCGCCATGTCCAGTTCGTATTCGGCGATCGCCTTGGCGATGTCGCGCAAGTAGGAGATGCCGAACTCATCGGCGAACCGTTGGTTGCGTTCGTGCACCCAATCCGGCTGGCCGGCATCGTCGGTGACGACGACCAATTCAAATCGCGGATGCGCGGCGACGGCACGCGGCAGGTAGTCGTGCTTTACCACGCTCAACACGGCGACTCGAAATTTTTTCCGCAAATCAGCCATCGATTAGATGTCCCCCTTTTGTTCGATCACATGGTTTGAGTTTGCTGAATCGATGATTCGTTTGGTCACCGCGATGGCGCGCGTGGCGTCTTTGAGGATCACGGTGGCCTGGCGTTGTTCGTGGATGGCATCGACGAATTCCTGCAATTGCCCGGCGAGATCGGCGCGGCCTTCGCTGGTGCGCAATGCGTTCGGTTGGTCACCGGCGTAGAGCAGGTTCATGTTGCGATGATCGTCAGCGTAAGCCGTTCCGGTGGCACCGATTATCGACAGCGAAAAGTAGTCGCCGCCCGCAGGGAGCGAACAGGCAATGTCGATCATCGCCATGCCGCCGTTGGCGAAGCCGAGGTGGAACTGGATGTAGTCCGGGTTACTCGGTGTTTGCAGCGTCCAGACTTTTTCCGGAGCGCCGCCGAACATCCAGCAGGCCAGGTCGGCGTCCGGCAGGATGCGTTCGGTGAGCGACTCGGGTGTTGCCTCGGGCGGCAGCCAGCGGTGGATGCGAAGCAGTCCAGGTTTGCCGAGTTTTCCGGTGTCGAGGCTGCGCTTGACCGCCTGGATCGACGGCAAAAACCGCCAAGTGTGAGCCGGCATGAGCATGGTGTCCGCTTGGCCAAGCGCAGCGATGTCGGCGAGCAACGGGCCGGCGAGTGCCGGTTTTCCGGCGGCGGCGGCCTTGGCCAAGCTCGCCGCTTGGCCGGGATCGGCGTCGATGACGACGGCGTCAAAGTCGTTGGCTTGTTCGGTGAACAGCGCTTCCGTTGATGGGGCGGTCGTCGCTTGGCCAAGCGCCTGGGCAGCTTGGCCATCGGAGGCGGTCAACGGTACAAACGCAGCCCAAGCCGCTCGGTGCAGTCGGGTACGGATGGCTCCGTACGATTTAGCCGCTTTTGCTTGGCCAATGAGCGCGAGCCGGATCATTTTTGGTCTGCCGTTATCATGCGGGGCTGGGAATGTCTCACGCGACCTTCGCCGGGCCAAACCAATTTGTTGCGGAAGCAGCAGGTCTTTAGCATCATTCGCCCGTTCAACGAACTCGAAAGACCAATCGTGCCAGATCCGAACGAAAATCAATCAATCCATAAACTCACCCAGATAGGCCGGTACATTATCATTATCGCGGCTTTTCTCGGTTGGTTTTTTGCTGGGATGCATTTGGGCATCACGTCGCTCTCAATGGGCTCGGCAGCCAAGGATCTGTTGCGTGGCACGGGTCAGTTCGAGGTGACGGTAGC
>JABGZB010000111.1 GCA_018674955.1 Verrucomicrobiota bacterium
ATCAGCAACGTATTTTTCTCGATGCCCGCTTTTCGGATCGCTTTCATTACCTGGCCAATCGTCCAGTCCACCTGCATCACGAAATCGCCGTACAGGCCGAGCTTCGACTTGCCGATGAAACGCGAATGCGGCTCCACCGGCTTGTGCGGCGCAGACAGCGGGAAGTAGAGAAAAAACGGCTGATCTTTCTTGGCGCGCTGTTCGATCACACCGGTCGCCTTGCGCGTGAGGTCATCGAGGCAGTCATCCATCACCAGGCCGGGCTGGCGCGGGCCTCGCCGCAGAAAGCCGGGGAACTTCACCGCCGGCTGGTCGATCGTCGGCAGCTCGATGATTCTGCCATTCTCTATGTACACGTATGGCGGGAAGTCGAGCGACGCAGGGATAATGTGCGAGTAATCGAAGCCGTGCTCGTTCGGCCCGTCGGTGACCGGCTTGGTATAGTCAATCTTTCCGTCAGCTCCCTTTTGAAAGCCAAGACCCAAGTGCCACTTGCCGACGATGCTGGTGTGGTAGCCGCTCGCCCGCAACATCCCAGCGACCGTCAACCGCCCCGGCTCGAGCAGCGGCGCGCTGTATCCGTTCAACACGCCGCGCTTCAGTCGCGAGCGCCAGCAGTAGCGACCGGTCAGGGCGCCGTAACGAGTGGGCGTGCAGACCGCCGACGGCGAGTGGGCGTCGGTGAACGCCATGCCCTGTCCGGCCAAGCGATTGAGATTCGGCGTCGGCACTTGCGAGCGGGCGTTGAGCGCCTGCACATCGCCGAAGCCCATGTCGTCGGCGAGCACGAACACGATGTTCGGCTTGCCGGCAACCGACGCTTGGCCAAGCGACGCTGCCAAAACCACCGCACCAATCCCACTGGCCAAACGAGCCGCAACAACTCGATGGTAATGATAAAGCTTCATGAAGACCGAGAGCCTACGGACAGCCGACCCATTGGCCAAGCCAACACACGATCGGGGAATACTCCCCAACGAACGCCGCCAGAATCGGGGAATACTCCCCAACGAACGTCCGACTGACGTTCGGAAAAAACGGATAAAATCGCTTAAATAACTCATTGTAAGTAACTTACAAATAATAATATAGATGGCACGCACCCTGCATTATGAGTGGGCAAGTGGCGAGGGGGACTCGTCAATCTAACAAAAACTAATAAACTGAAAGGAAACTGATTATGAAAATTAAAACACTACTGATCGTGAGTGCCATTGGCATCGCGTTGGCAACGCCAGAGTCATTGCAGGCACAGGCAAAGCCAAAGCCGGCCAAGCCGGATGTCGGAGATGTCAAGGATGACGCCAAGGAAGGTGGCAAGGAGCGTCCGAAATTCGATGCCGCAAAAATCAAGGAAATCAAGGAGCGCCTAAAGACCGCCTTTGAAAAGCGCAAAAAGGATCGCGGCGACGCCAAGAAGGACGGCCACAAGGTTAAGGGCAAAGGTGGAAAAAAAGGTGAAGCGTTCGGGAAACTAGTTCGCGACGACGAGAAAATCAAGGAGCTGCGCGAATTGTTCAATGCCGCAGCCAAGGAGCAGCACGAGAAGATCAAGGGTCTTCACAAGCAGCTAAAGGATGCCTCAGATGAAGACAAAGACGGCCTGCGCGAGCAGTTGAAAGGTCTGCGATCTGATTGGGTCGAGGGCATGAAGGGCAACCGAGAGGAAGTCCGCGCTCGTCTCAAGGAGATCCGCGAGGAGTTCAAGAACAAGCGTGACGAAGTTATCGATGCCAACGACGACGACGGAGACGCCGATCCGGGCGAATAAGCCAAAACCAGGTTAACAGTTCACGGCAGGCAGCGGAAACGCTGCCTGTTTTTTTGTCCACTTGGCCAAGCGCTTGGCCAAGCGTATAGTTCCTGTTTGCAACGGCTATGCCGGATGACTTTTCAGACAGCGCACTTGTCTTAGTGGCGCATGGCTCGACGCTGAACGCCGATTCAGCAAAGCCCGCCCACCAGCATGCCGAAGAACTGCGCTCGCGCCGTTTGTTCGCCGAGGTTCGGGTGGGCTTTCTCAAGCAGCAGCCAGGCGTCGGCGGCGTGTTGCGCGGCGTTACTGCCCGGCGCGTGTTCATCGTGCCGCTGTTCATCAGCGAAGGGTACTTCACCGGGAAGATTCTGCCGGCTGAATTTGGTTTCCGGGCAAACGATGACACGTCGTTCGAACGCGTCCGCCAAGAAGGCGGGCAGAGTCTGCACTACTGCGAACCGGTCGGCACGCACGCGAGTATGACCGCCGCGCTGCTGGCCCGCGCCGGGGGTGTCGTCGAGCAGCACCCCTTCCCCCATGCACCAAAACCCGAGGACACGACGCTCATCATCGCCGGGCATGGCACGGCCAAAAATGAAAACTCGCGAAAGGCCATCGAGCAACAGGTGGCGTTGATCGGGGCCAGGCGCGAGTACGCCGATGTGCGGGCGGTATTTCTCGAGGAGGAGCCGCGGGTTGAGTCGTGCTACGAGTTGGCGACGACGCGGAACATCGTCGTCGTGCCGTTTTTCATCAGCAACGGACTTCACTCGCGCGAGGACATTCCGATGAAATTAGGCGAGCCGGAAAAGCGGGTGCAGCAACGCCTGACCGACGGCAAGCCAACTTGGGTCAACCCCACCGAGCGCCACGGCAAACGCGTCTGGTACTCGGCCAGCATCGGCACCGAGCCGTTTATAGCTGAAGTGATCCTTGAGCGAGTGCGCGAGGCGACAGTCTGATCAGCCAATTTGGTGGCTGAACATCCCGTCGCGCAGCTTGGGCTCAAACCAGGTGCTCTTGGGCGGCATGACGCCTCCGCCGTCGGCAATGCTCATCAAGTCCTCGATGCTCGTTGGGTACAGCGAAAACGCGCAGGCGAACCCGCCACTGTCCACCAGTTTCTCCAGTTCGCCCGTGCCCCGGATGCCTCCAACGAAGGCGATGCGCTCGCTGCGGCGCGGGTCGTCGATGCCAAGCAGCGGCGCCAGGGCGTGATCCTGCAAAATGCTGACGTCTAGTTGCTTGATCGGGTCGTCCGGATCGATCGAACTGACCTTGGGCCGCAGCGTGCGCCACCGGCCCCCGAGGTAGAGGCAGATTTCGTGTTTGCCGCACGGCTTGGCCAAGCCACTTTCCTCAATGTCAAACGCTTGGCCAAGCGCGCCGAGGAACGCCTCCGGCGATTGGCCGTTGAGGTCGCGCACCGCCCGGTTGTAAGCCAGGATCTGCATTTGGTTGTGCGGGAAGAGCACGGTTAAAAACAGGCCACTTGTTCCGGAGCCGGCGCGGCGCTCCGCCACCCGCTCTGCCGCGGCGCTGCGATGATGCCCGTCGGCGATGTACAGGTTCGGGATTGCGTCGAAACGGCTCGCGATGAATTGGGCTTCCTCCCCCGATGACACCGTCCACGATGTGTGCTGCACGCCGTCGGGCGCGGTGAAGTCGTGATCCGGCTCGCCGCTGGCAATGCGACCCAACAACTCGTCCAGGCCGGGGTCAGCCGGGTAAGTCACAAACACCGGCCCGGTCTGGGCGTCGAGAGCCTCGAGGTGGGCGACGCGGTCGTCCTCCTTGGCGGGTCGCGTGAACTCGTGTTTTCGAATGGTGTTGTCGCTGTACTCGGCGCAACTCGCCACCGCCACAAGGCCAAGCTGGCTGTGTTCGCCCATGATTTGCCGGTAAAGATAATAGTGCGCCCGGTCGTCCGCACGCAGCGCGCCCTCGGCGATGAGGCGGTCGAGGTTTTCGCGGGCCTTCGCGTAGACGCACGGGTCGGTGGGATCGGTGCCCTCGGGCAGGTCAATCTCGGGCCGGCTGACGTGCAGAAAACTGCTTGGTCGCCCCTCGGCCATCTGTCGTGCCTCGGTGGTGGACATGACGTCGTACGGGAGTTCACAAATCTCGGACGCACGCCCGGTAGCGGGCAAAAGGGCTGGGAAAGGCTTGATGGTCGCCATTGGGACGACACGTTAAGGGAGCACTTGGCCAAGCGCGACGATAAAACAAGATAGCCCACTAACTAACTGGGCACAAAACAGTTCCATCCAACGCCGGCAAAAGATGGGCCTTTGGTGAATATCTCTTGCTTGCAAATGCAAATGTTAGGGAGCCTACTTTGTGCTCCTTTTCATACCTCATATAACTAATAATGAAGAATTACACTCATTCAAATCTGAGGAATATTGCCTTGGTTGGTCATGCTTCATCCGGCAAGACAATGCTTGGCGAATGCATGCTAGCCTGCTCCGGCAACATCAACCGGCTTGGCAGCGTGACCGAGGGTACCACGACGTCGGACTACCATAAGGCGGAGCAGGAAAGACAGTTTTCCATCCACACGTCGCTACTGCATGCCGAGTGGCTGGATAGCCGGTTCAACATCATCGACACGCCGGGCTATCTGGATTTCATCGCCGAGAGCCGTGCCGCGTTGAAGGTTTCCGACTTGGCGGTGGTGGTCCTCCACGCCACCCACGGTATCGAGATTGGCACCTCAAAGGTGTGGGATTTCGCCGAGGAGTTCGACCTGGCCAAGGTCGTGGTGGTCAACGGTATCGACATCGAGAATGCGCAGTACGAGCCAATCCTCGAGAATCTGAAAACCACGTTCGGCGCGCGGTTTTTCCCGATCAACATCCCCACCAATCCCGGCCCGGGCTACAGCGAGATGCTGGACATCATCCGCAAAGCCAAGCTCACTTACAAGACCGACGGTAGCGGCAAATACGACGAAACCAAAGCCACCGGCGAGGAGAGTGAACAGGTGGACCAGCTGCACACCGAGCTGATCGAGCTCGTGGCCGAGTCGGACGACACTTTACTGGAGAAATTTTTCGACGAGGGCATCACCGAAGACGAGCTTCGCGGCGGGCTTCACAAGGCGTTCCAGTCCCGGACGTTCATCCCGGTGTTTTTCACCTCGAGCGAGACAAATGTCGGTGTGGCGCGGCTGATGGATTTCATTTCCAAATACGCCTCATCGCCGGATGACCACATGGAGACCGTTGCCCAAAACGCCGACGGCGAAGAAGTGATCATCAGCCTCGATGACAACGAGGCCGCTGCCTTTGTCTTCAAGACCATCAACGAGTCGCACATCGGGGAGTTGTCCTTTGTCAAGGTGCTCTCCAGCACGCTCAAGTCCGGCGAAGACATCGTCAACGCCAACACCGAAGAGCCCCAGCGACTGAGCCAAATGTTCATCATCAATGGCAAGAACCGCGACAAGGTCGAGCAGCTCAACGCCGGCGAGATCGGCGCGCTGGTCAAGCTGAAGAACACCCACACCGGCAACACCCTCACCTCCCCCAAGCGCAAGGTCACCATACCCCCCATCGAGTACCCGAACCCCAGCATTCACGAGGCGCTCAAGCCCAAGAACAAAGGCGACGAAGACAAGATCGCCATTGGCCTCGCGGCGTTGCACGAGGAAGATCCGTCATTCCAATATCACGTCGACTCCGAGCTGCACCAGACCGTCATCTCCGGCCAAGGCGAACTGCATTTGCAGGTGGCCATGGAGCGAATCAAGGAACGGTTCAACATCGAGATCGAGTTATCCGCCCCTAAGATTCCCTTCCGCGAAACCATCCAGAACAACGGCGAGGCAAAGTACCGTCACAAAAAACAGAGCGGCGGCGCCGGCCAGTTCGCCGAGGTGTGGTTGCGTATCGAGCCCGCACCACGCGACCATGGTGTGGAATTCACACATTCCCTCGTCGGCCAGAATGTGGACCGCGTGTTCGTGCCCTCCGTGGAGAAAGGCGTTAACAGCGCCTGCACCGACGGCATCATCGCCGGCTACCGCGTGGTCGACGTGAAGATCGACTTTTACGACGGTAAAATGCACCCGGTGGACTCCAAGGACGTCGCCTTCCAAATCGCCGGCAGGCATGCCTTCCGCGAGGCAATCCAGTCCGCGCAACCCTGCATGCTCGAGCCCATCACCCAGATCGAGGTCAGCGTGCCCGAGGAATTCATGGGCGCCGTCATGGGCGACCTCTCCAGCCGCCGCGGCAAAATCCTGGGTATGGATGCCGAGGGGGCGTTCCAAGTCGTCCGGGCCGAGGTGCCGCAAATGGAGCTGTACCACTATTCTACCAACCTACGTTCACTCACAGGCGGCCGCGGCCTGCACGCCGAGGAATTCAGCCACTACGAGTACATGCCCCGCGAGCTCGAGAAAAAAGTGATCACCCAAAGCCAGGCCAAGGATGAAGAGTAGCCGATCAATGCGCTAGCATGTCGGAGAGGGAGGATTTGAATTTGCGGTGGCAGAGGGCGAAGAGGGCGGCGGTCGGGATCACTGCGAAGGTTGACGCCGCCATCTGCACACCCTGTGGCGTTCGCTGACTGACGTCGTAGAGCTTGGCCAAAGCCAGCGGCAGGGTCTGCTTGGTTTCGCTGGTCAACACCAGCATTGGGATCAGGTGTTCGTGCCAGGCGAGGATAAAATGGATCATCCCGTAACTGAGCAGCGCCGGCCACACCAGTGGCAGCACGGTCAAAAACACCCGCAACTCCGCCGCACCACAAATCCGCGCCGCCTGCAAATACTCTTCCGGCACTTGTCGAAAAACCTGCGTGAAATAAACCACGCCAAGACCGGTCACCACGCCGGGCAGCATCACGCCAAACAGCGAGTCACTCAGGCCAAGCTCGTTCACCCACGAGAACAACGGCACAGCAAAGAGCTGCCGTGGCACAAGAATCAACGCCACGGCCAACACGAACAACAGACGCTTGCCGAAAAACGTAAACCGCGCGAAGGCGTACCCTGCCATCGCGGACAAAGCCACAGCGCCAAGCGCTTGGCCAAGCGACACGATCAGCGAGTTGCCGAGCACGGCCCAAAACGGCACCCACCTGCCCTTAAGCAACTCGGTCACATTTTGCCAGTCGTAGTTCGCCGGGAAAAACGCCTTGGCCAACGGCTGAAAAAACTCGGTGTTCGTCTTGAACATCCCCAGCGCCATCCACAGAAACGGCAGCAGCACCGCCAGCAAAAACGGGCCAAGCAGCAATAGCGACAAAATGCCAAGCCGGTTTTTTACGCAGACGCTCATGCCGTTCGCCTCCGCAGAAACAGCAACCCACTCAACGCAAAAATCATCAGCGGCAACAGGCTGATACTGATCGCCGACGCGGTACCGTACTCGAAAAACCGCATTTTTTGGAACACATACGTGACCGTCAACAGCCCTGCATCCGCCGTGCCGCCGGAGCCGCCGAGCAGCACGAACGCGCCGGAAAAAAGCGAGAAGCCGTCAACCACCAGATACACCGCCACGAACAACAGCACCGGACGAAGCTGCGGCAGCGTCACGTGCCAAAAGTGTTGCCACCGACTGCCGGTAGCCAAGCGTGCGGCCTCGTAGTACACGCGCGGGATGCCCTCCATCCCGGCCAAGATGAAGAACGTCATAAAGCCGGTCCAGCGCCAGACCGTCTGCAGCACCAAGCCGCTGAGAATGAAATTCGGATCCTTCAACCAGTTGACCGGCTCAAAGCTAAGCGGCATCACAAACAGTTGGTTGAGCAGCCCGTTGCGGCCGTGGAACACCATCAAAAACAGCACCGCCAAAACCGACGGCGGCGTCAGCGCGGGGAGCAGCAACGCGAAGGTCAGCACGGGACGCAGTCGCCGGAAGCTTGCCCGCAGCAGGTGCGCCAGCCAAAGCGCGAGTGGCACGATCACGACGACCGACGCCAACGTGTAAACGAAGCTGTTGCGCAGCGCGGTGACGTAGCGTTCGTCGTTGGCCAAGGCCTCGTAATGCGCGAGGCCGACGTATTCCGCTTGGCCAAGACCGTTGGCGTGCAGGCTCATTTGCACGCCGCCGATCAACGGGATCAACCAGAAAAGCAGCAGAAAAAACAGGAACGGCAGCAGAAAAAAAAACGGCGTCCAGCGCGCCCCGGGAGTTCGCTGGTCGGCTGCGAGCATGGGTACGCTTGGCTTACAGACCCGGCGCGGCCGCCTCGAGCATGGTCTTCATTTTGTCGAGCACCTCGGCCGGCTTGAGTTCGCCGTAGATGAGCGATGTGAAAAAAGTTTCCTGAAACAAGAACACCGCCTTGGCACGGTTCGGATGGCTAACGACTTCCGGCACTTCCGGCGCGAGGCGCACCAGCAGCTCGCCGAACTTCTGGTTACTGAAAAACTCGTTCGGCTGCAGCAGTCGCTCGTCCTTCCACGCCGGCCTGTATGCCGGGAAGCTGTTGCCGTCGAGGAACCGGCGTGCGTTCGACTCCTTGTCCGTGATGACAAACTCGATAAACTTCCACGCTGCGTCCTGCTGTTTGCTGGCCTTGTTGATCAACAGGCCCTGCCCGGCGAAGGTCGAGGTGCGGCGGCTCAGCCGTCCGTCCGGCAGCTTCCACGCCGGCAGCTGCATCGCGCCCCACTTGCCTTTGAGGTCGGGCGTGAACTGCTGCAACATGTCCAGCCCGTACCAGTCGGCACCCACGACCGTCAACACCTCGCCGTACTGGATGGCACTGTTGAAAAACAGCGGATCAAAAATCGACGCGCGCTCCGGCACCATGCCGACACGGGACTCCATCTGTTTTTGCATCCAGCCCAGCACCTCGATCGCCGCCTCGCGGTCGGGGAACACCGAACCGTCCCGGCCGAATAAGTCACTGTCACGCTGCCGCAGCAGGATGCCGAGGTACGTCGGGTCGAGCGCGATCATCGACTTGCCGTGATCCTTCACGACCGTCTTGCCGGCGGCGACAAACTTGTCCCACGTCGTCAACGTCGTCGGGTCGATGCCCAGTTCCTTGAAAAGATCGGCTCGGTAGTAGAGCACCATCGCGCTGAGAGACTGAGGGATGCCGTACGTCTTGCCCTTGTAGGCGAACAAACTTTGGCGACTCTTGGCTATGTCCTTGTCGAGCTTGGCTTTCTTGATGCGGGCGTTGAGATCAGCGAACGGTACATCACCGCCGAGGAACGCCCCGAACAGCACCTCGTCGAGTTGCACCACGTCCGGCGGGTTGATGCCGGTCTTGATCGACACCGCCAGTTTCTCCGGCATCTCGCGGAACCCGAACGACTGCACCTTGGCCTCGAACGCCATGTCCACCTTCGCCTTGTACAGCTTGACCATACTCTCGTAATAGAGCTGGTCCTGAAAAGAACTGATCCAAATATCCAGCGGCTTGGCTTGCACCGTGCCCGCAAGCACCAAGCCAATCGTCATCAAACCTGTAATTGTGTATCGAAGTTTCATCTGTGAAATCGCGGCGGCAAAAATCCACCGAACCCCCACCAGAGTCAATGCCGTAGACGCCCAACGCGCCTCAACATTCAAATCAGGCGCTTGGCCGGGCTTGATCAGACATATTTTGGCTGTGCTTTTTGTAGGTGGGGCGTAACAATTACGGCGTTCCGATGAAATCGAGTGTACCCGAATGAAAGTATTGTGGCTCGAAAATGATCGATTCATGATTAACACCTTAAGATTAATCGCCGTTGGTCTTGGTTGCACTGCTGCCCTCCATGGCACACCCGCCAAGGAACTCAAGCTCGATGAACTGTTCCCAAAGGATCGTCTGCTCGAGGTCAATATCGCCCTCTCAGAGGCCGACTGGGAGAAGATCCGTTACCAGCGGCGCACGCGCGAAAACGCCCTGCCGCCGAGCCGCAAGTTCGAGCCACCGCCTCCTCCCTACTCGTACGTCGAGGCCAGCGTGACGATTGATGGCGTGACCTATCCCAAGGTGGGCCTCCGCAAAAAAGGCTTTATTGGCTCGCAGGACACCACCCGCCCGTCGCTCAAGGTAAAGCTCGATTACTCAGATAAAAAGGGACACATCGACGGCCTGCGAAATCTCACATTCAACAACAATAAACAGGACGCCAGTTTGGTGAGCCAATTCATGGGGTACGAGTTTTGGGATGCCGCCGGTGCGCCCGGCTCGCGCTGCGCCTTTGCCAAGGTCACGGTCAACGGCCGCAACCTCGGTGTTTACTGCCATGTGGAGACCGTCCGCGAGCCACTTCTCAAGCGGGAGTTTGGTAGCGACAAAGGCACACTCTTCGAGGGAACCGTCGTGGATTTTTATCCGGAATGGGAAGGCAGTTTTGAACGAAAAACCGGTGACGACAAAAAAGGTCGCGAGCATCTCGTCAAGGTCATCAAGGCGATACAAGGTGGAAACGGAAAGCCGTTTTTCGGCGGCGAGGTACCGGGGCGCGCATGGGTACCGGATAGCGGCGCGCATGATGCCGAGTGGGTCAAGCTGACCTTCGATGACTCAAGCTGGATCGCCGGCACCAACGGCGCCGGCTACGAAGTCGGCGAGGGGTTTGAAAAACTTATCACGCCCAATTTCAACTTCGTCGAGCAGATGCACTACAAGGCCACGTCGCTGTATCTGCGTTTCCCGTTCGAGATCGGCGACATCGACTCGATCAATGCCGCCAAGAACCTGCTCCTCCGGATGAAGTGCGACGACGGCTTCATCGCCTACATCAACGGCCACGAAGTCGCACGGATGAATGCGCCGAAAAACGCGCAGTGGGACTCGCGTGCCACGAGCAGCGGCGACGACGGCGCCAACTCAACGTTCGCGGCGTTCAACATCAACAAGCACCGGGACAGGCTGCACAAGGGCCGCAATCTCCTCGCGATTCATGGCCTGAACATTAGCCCGGAAAGCACCGACTTCCTCATGGTAGCTGAACTGCAAACCAACGAGCACGGCTACGAGGACGCGATTTGGGAGGTGATCGACGAGGAGGCGTTCTACAAGTTCTGGGCACTAGAGGGGCTGCTAAGTTTTTGGGACGGCTACTCCGGCAACCGCAACAACTACTTCATCTACCTCAACCCCGGCACTGGAAAACTCCACTTCATGCCTTGGGGCGCCGATTGTTTGTTCGAAAAATACAGCCGTCTCCGGGTTGACCGCAGTTCACCACGCTCCGTTCGCCTCAAGGGCCTCGTGGCTAACAAGCTGTATCAGATCCCGGCCGTCCGGAAAAAATATGCCGCAACGATGAAAAAACTCATGGCCGAGCATTGGGACGAGGAAAAACTCCTCGCCGAGACCGAGCGGATCGAGGCCATGGTCAGGCCGCACATCAGCGACTACCAGTGGCGCGGCGTCCGCTTCGAGGCCGTCCGCGACTTCATCCGCAACCGCCGACCGGACGTCGAGCGCGAAATCAACGGCGCAGACATGCCCCTCTGGCCAAGGTAAAACGCGGGCGAACAGCCTCTAATCCAGCGCTTGGCCGGTGGCGGCGTCAAACCAAGCGGCGGCGTTCAAGTCGAAACGCAGCCCGACCTTGGCCAAGGCACCCGCGCCCGCGCCGGGCACTCGCACCACCAACTCGTGGTCGCCACACCGCACTCGCAGCAGCGACTCGTGGCCAAGCGTCTCGCAGCCTTGCACCGTCCCCGTCACATCGCCCTCACCATCGGCGATCGAAATGTTCTCCGGTCGGATGCCCATCTCCACCTCGCGCACCGAGTGCTTGGCCAAGCCGCCGCCCAAGCCAAGCGCAAAGCCGTCGCCGCTCCCGACAAAGGCTAGGCCACCGTCGCGCTCCTCGAGTCGGCCACGGACGAAATTCATCCCCGGCGTGCCGATGAA
>JABGZB010000112.1 GCA_018674955.1 Verrucomicrobiota bacterium
CGTTTTGCCCTGCACCGGCGTCGGCGTTGAGTACCCTTCTTTTTGCAGCGCGTGCTGAACCTCCGGTATTAATGAGCCAAAGATGCCATCCATCTCGAGTGCCTCCATTGGCTCGGCAATTTCGCGGAGGCGCGGTTTTTGGTTTGGACGAAATTGATCGTCGCGAGCCCTGCTCGGTTTGCCGCGTCTTCGCGATGTGTTACCACCAAATCGCCCACGTTTTTTATCGCCCCGATTGCGGGGTTTCCTCTCTGTCATATTCATTTATGTAACCAAGCCGGTAAACCTCCATTTGTAATCTCTACCGGCTTGAGTTAGAGGAAAATGAGCCGCGTGAATCGCGACATTGAAGTGAGCTTGGCGAGCTGGAGCCTTGGGAATATTGGCTCCGTGTTTAACCGCCAAGCGATCAGAAGCCGGGATTACTACCCCCCCGCCGCACCGGTGTCAAGCCCCCACTTGGCCAAGCGACCTTATTAGGAATATTTTTCGCGCAACCGCCGTGATGCCTCGACTTCGTTCTTCAGCTTGGAGGCAACCTCATCGAGGCTGACCTTGGCGGCGGATCCCGGGGCAAACCCGCAGTCGGGGTTCAGCGTGATGCGGGCCGGGGCGAGGTATCGGAGCGCGGTCTCGACGCGGGCGACGATTTCATCGGCTGAATCGACTTGACCCGGATCACAACTCACGCAACCAAGTCCGATCTCAAGGTCTTCGCGGAGGTGCTTGAACACAGCCATGTCTCCGGCTGCCGGGGTAGTGAATTCCATCGTCAGATGATTCACCTTCAGCCGGTTGAGTTGGCCAAGAATGGGAGTGTAGCCCCCGGCGTGAGTGGCTTCGCCCCGGGCGCGGGCACCGGCACGGCGGCAGAGGTGAACGGCTGTCTTGATATCGCCGAACCCTTCGACAACTTGGTTAACCATATCGACACTGAAGTCAGCGGCGCGGTCAGCGTCGTCGTAGTTCGCGCGGACTTCCGGGTCAACAAACAGGCAAAGGTGCGGGTCGTCAATTTGAACGACAGCGACGCCTTCCTCGCGCAGGAGCTCGACTTCGCGGCGCAGGATGGGGACGCAATCGGCGACGAACGACTCACGCGAGGGATAGGCGGCGCTGGATTTTTCAGCAGACCACATGCGTTCGCCCAGCAACGCGGGTGCGGGCAGGGTTGCCTTGATCCGGCGGTTGGTGATCGTCTTTAAATAGCGAACCTCCGCTGCGATGAAGCCGGGGTTCCTGGGCGTGAGCTTATCGACCACGATCGTCCAGGGGCGTCCGTCCACCGGGTTGGCGCCAAGCTCAAAGCCGTGCGCGAGTTCGGCAATGACACCGATGTACGAGGCGCGACGCCATTCACCGTCGGTCAGGATATCGATGCCTGCGTTTTCCTGCAAAGCGACTGCGTCTCGAATCGCAGCGTCGAGCCGCTCCCCGGCATCAGCTTGGCCAAGCAACGCGCGGACGGCGGACGGACGAGGCAGGGAGCCAACGACGGAGGTGGGAAACATCGGCAAGTCGGTCATGGTTCAAGCGCTTGGCCAGTTTTGCAGGGCAAGTTCAAAATCTTCCTGCGTGTCGATCTCGCGGTAGCCTCCGGGAATGTCAACATGCGCGAACTCCTCGCCGGCTTCGATCATATGCTGGAACAAGTGGATGAGGTAGGCCTTCTCGAGCGACTTGGCCTCCCGGAAAGGTTGGCCGGCGAATTGGTCGCGGCAGCGGTGATAATGTTCGCGCAGTCGGGCGGCAGCGGCAGCGGTGAACTTGGCCACACCGGTGTATTCGCCATGGGCCTCGGCCTCCGGCGTGCAGCGCTCGATGCGCGTGATGCGTCCGTTGGACACGGTCACTTTCTCGGCATCATCGCTAGGGTGCTGACTGCGATCGGCATAGTGGGCGAGCCATTCCGTGTCGATGACAAGCGCCGCGTCGGCGGGATGAGCCAGCGCTTGGCCAACGGCATCGGGCGTAAATAAAATGTCGGAATAGGCGCAGATAAAGCCTTCGTCCATCTCATCCTCAGCGTGGAAAAGCGACGCGAGGATGTTGTTGTTTTCCCAATCCGAATTGTGACAAAAAGTGAACTCCGGATAAGCCTCGCGAACCTTGTCGATCTGGTAGCCACCGATAAAAATGATGTCATCGAGACCGTTGGCGCGGAAAGCGGCCAGCGCCCAGTCAAGGATGCGACGGTCCTTGACCTCCGCAAAACACTTGGGCGTGTTTGCCGTGGTGGGCATCAGCCGAATACCGCGCCCGGCACCGATGATTATTGCTTTCATGAAATTAGCGCTTACCCAAGTGCTCGGGGAGTTGGCCGGGGGCAAGCTTGTGAATGTCGGCTAGAGTGTTGCCGCGCTCGATTGCCCAGTAATCCTCCCCGATGGTGAGAATCACTCGACTCTGCGACAGCAGTACCGGTTTTTTTGGGAAAGGCATTTTCCGGTAGTCGATCATTACAATTTTCCCTCCGGCCAATTCGTCTCCCGGTTTGTAGCTCGCGGTTTTGTTTTGGTTGGTGTCGAGCACCATGATTTCCTGTTGTCCCTTCCATTCCGAGAGGGAGACGATCTTATACGTTTCCGGCCCGGGCGGGGGGGGCGTGGAGGGAGGGACGACTTCGGGAACTGGCGGTGGGGACGGTTTTTGCTGGTATGGCAGAAAGAAGGCGCGCTGAGTTATGGCGGCGAAGAGTGCACGATCTTCGCTTCCCAATGTCTCCGACTTAACGACACTTGTCTTTAACGATTCCTTTTGGGCGTATTTTGTCGGCCCAACGACCAGAGAGAGAAACTGAAAGTCGATCCTTACTTCGGCGCCGCCGTCCACGGGCAACATGGTGATGTTCTCCACTCGCTGTGGAATGACCTGGCTTATCGTAGTCGACGCATAGACTCCGGCTTCGCCATCCAGCAGAAGGGAGAATTTAGCCGAGGAATCCCGAGTGATTTCCCCCGTCTTGTTTAGCGATGACGGCGTCAGGTTTTGCAGGCTGACTTTGTCACCGGTTTTGAAAGAGTGACTGCCTTTAGTGTAGATTGAGACTTGATTGCCGGTTTGTTTGATTCCCTTGATTTTGGAGGTTCCGTCGGCGCCTTGTTTCTGGGTTGAGTCATCACCAAAAAACAACCGGGAGAGCCAGTTTCTTTTCGGCGGCTCGATGCCTGTGGTTGCCTTGGATGATTTGGAACGGGTGGCGATGGGTTCTTTGTTTCCAGCGATGGGAAGTGCCAATGTAAGCGACACGGGTGCAGTGTTTGTATCGGTATTTACGACGCTAAAAATCCCGTTGAAGGAGGAAGGGAACTCTCGGTTTACAGGAAAAGCGCCGTTGAGCTGAACCAGCTGGCCCTTTTCAAATGAGTGCGGTTTTACCGTTACCAAAGTCAACCTGCTACCCTGTAGAGTGTATGACTTGATGGTGCTCCGCGGAAGGAATGTGGTCTGTTCAAGAAGAAACATCAAGTCGATCACCTTGGACAGGGTGCCTTGACCACTAACCGTGTACCCGATTTGTGTGGCTCCTTTTTTGGTCAACTGTGTCGCCTTGAGTGGTCTTCGCGTGAACTTGGCCTCGCTTAACCCACTGGCCTTAATCGTCTCGGTAAGGTAAATGCCCATTCGTGAAATGGCCTCGCTATTATCCATGGAAAACGCGTTCCTCGATATGGCCGCCAGATAATGCTCATCGTTTTCAGTAAGCACTTTAAGTGCCTCCAGTTTGCCCACCCTCGACTCGTAATTGTTTACCTTGGACTTTGCGGTGTCCCGGGGCAGATAAATCCAAGGCACAACCGTCTTGGAAATGAATACCCACGCCACCATCACGGCGATTCCGCTCATCAGGATGGTTTTCAGACTCAATCTAGCCATGTTGAGTTCCTTTCTGTCCAAGGATACCGCTTAGGTCGTCAGCATGAATATCATCCGGCAATCTTGCAGGCGGAGCGTTTGTGTCCAAGTGGCGTAAAAGATCCAACGGAAAACGCCCGGGTAAAGTCAGGTCAAACGTGGCCCGGAATTTGTAGCCGTACTTGTCGTTGGTCGGTGTAAACGAAACAGGTTTGACGATATACCCGAGGTCACGGAGTTTTTTTTCAAATGAATGGAGAACATCGCTGTCCCTGACTTGCACCTGAAATGAAATCACCGCCGTTTTGGCGGAGCGCATATTAATCTTGAGCAGGTAAATCTGATCGCATTGCGGTATGACAGAGCTAAGAAAAGCCACGTGTTCAAGCCAATGCCGGTTGGCCCCATGCCAACTCCTGATTGAGTCCGCGTTTTTTCTCGTCCACCTACCGATGTCTTTTTCCCGCTTGGCCAAGATGCTGTAGGCCGATATCAGGCCGCTGGCTCCTGATAGTTTCACCTCGTATTCCTCCGCCAATTTAGAGCGCGCGCCAAATAGAAAAACAAACAAGGCCTGCAAGATCACAACACTCAGCAGCCACTTGGCGCGGCCCTGATTGCGGCGGAGCACCGGGCGCTTAGGGGCAAGAAAATTAACCGCCAGCCCCCGCTCATCCACGAAGCCAAGCGCAAGGCCAAGCGCAGTCAGTGTCCGGGTCGCGTCGGTCTCCCTCTCCTTTGGCAACCGAACTCCGGTGGGGGGCGGCATTCGTTTGCAGTCGATGTCCGCTTGACTCCGAATGATGTCGAGGAGATTGTCCTCCAATCCGGTGCCGCCCGCGACGTACAGGTGCTCCAGCGGCTTGAACGCCTCCGAGCCTTCGTAGCTATGCAAGCAGCGGATAATCTCCTTGGCTGCCTGCGTGATACAGTCCTGCCCAGCCGCCTCGGTCACATCCTCCGGCTCTTCCAGGTTGACTGATAATTCCCGGCTGAAAACCAAGCGACCATCAATCAGAATGTCCACATCCACCTCGTGACGACGAACCGAGATGAGAGCAACGGCATCACCGTTGATTTCGGGCACGCAGGCCTTGAGTGCGCGAAAGGAGGCGAGTGGCCGGAGAGCAAGCCCGGTGAGCGTCAACCCAGCCGCCTCGGCGATCGCCTGATAGTGGTTCACCGTTTCCCGACGCACGGCCGCCACAACAACATGAGCCTTGGTGTCGGGGGTCGCCGGGATGGTTTCTTTTTTGGCAGATTGGAGTTCCTTCTTCGTTGGCACCTTGGTGACGGTGAAGTCAATGACCGCGTCTTTCTCAGAGAATGGCAATTCGCGTGCGGCACGCATATGCACCATCGATGCCATTTCGCCGGCGTCCTTGAGATGTGGCAGTGACAGTTCCTTTAGCACGGCTTCGCCCCGGCGTGCGGCCATCACCACGGTACTAGGTGAGATGTGCAACGACTTGAGTTGCCGGGCGATCCACTCGCCAACTTTTCGGGGGTTAGCGAGGTCGAACTCCTTCACTGGCACAGGGATCACCTCGACTCGCTTGACCCGGGTGCTGCCGGGCGTCTTGCCGGTGGCGACCTGCACCACTCGCAACATTCGCTGATCAACGTCCAGCGCCGTCACATCGCTCCTGCGGCCCAAGCGAGAGCGGACCCGGGTCAGTACGTTTGACCGAGTGCGGCCGCTGGTGCTCGGAGTGTCAGCCATCGTTTGTCATTCTCATCTCCTACCGGGTAGCAAACGGATACGGAACACCCAGCTTGGTCAAGTCCCGGATATATAAAACCCGCGGCTCGGAACCGATCAAATCCACGATGGACTCGAGCACGCGATACCTGCCCGAAGGCAGGGCGTAGCCTATCACTTGAATGTGGAATTGAAAACTGCGTGCTGCAATAAAAGGCTCGATCTGCTTGAACTGGTCGGAGTCGAGTAGGCTTTCCTCTAGCAGCCAAGCGATGGAACGGCTGGCCTCGGGGCTGAGGCCCTGTCGTGCGGAGACGATCGTGTTGGCCAATGCTTCGTCGATGCCATCAACTTGGGCGAGGATGCTGACCGGAGCTGTGTTGATGTTCACTCTCTCGAGGCGGATCTTCTTTGGGTCGGTGGTGAAGCGGTCCAGCAGTTGGCTAAGGTCTCCAGTGCCTACGCCGGACTTGAGTTCTCGCTGAGCCTGGTTTTCCTCTGTGACGATGAGAGTGGCGTTAACGAGGTCTGCGAGCGAAGCGAGAGGTTGGCCTGCCTTCCGCTTGGCCTCAAGAAAGGCGACCGTCTCATCAGTCAACCCGGCGGGTTCGGGGTCAAGTGCGACGGTGTTGATGTCGAGGCGCGGCTGGTTGTTGCGGTTCACGTTCCAGTCCCTCGAGTGCAG
>JABGZB010000113.1 GCA_018674955.1 Verrucomicrobiota bacterium
AGAAGTTGACTCGAGAAGGCGATGGCCAACAGGCTCATCGGTATAATCATCCCGATTGGGTCGAAACTCTCGCTGCTGCGACTGACGAACACCATGCCCAGCGCCAACAACGTCGCCGCCGCGATCACGCCGCGCCCGACCCACAGCCGGCTTTTCTCCGAGGCGTTGGGCCGCAGGATTCCCGCGTAAATGTCGCGGGTGACCACCGCGCTGAGCGCGTGCAAGTTGCTGTCGGCGGTGCTCATCGCCGCCGCCATGATTGCGATGATCACCAGCGTGGCCAGCAGCAGCCCCGCCGGGCCAAGCAGTTCCGGCAGATGACGCTTGAGCACGACGACCATGATTTGATCAAAGTCACGCGGCCCCGCGCCAACGTCAGGGTGGGGCAGGGGCTTGCCTCCCTTGGCCAAGCGCCCCGGCAGATCGGCTTCGCTGACGGTGACCGCTTCGCCATCGACCTGCACCTGGTAGTCGAAGGCACCGTCGGCGCCTGGCTTGGCCACGGGATAAAGCACTTGGCCGCCCAAGCCGACCAGCATCACGCCAAACAGAAAACATGCCGTCAGGCCAAGCGCGAAAATGACCGCGCTGCGCCGGAGCGCCTTGGCCGACTTGGCCGCATAAAAGCGCATCCATTGCGCCGGCTGGATCATCGAGCCAAGCGCGCCGAAGATGCAGAGCGTGAACAGTTTCTCCGGCGTGAACGAGCCGGTGGTGCCGGGGACGGTGAGGGACGTGCGCGGCAACTCGGCGACTTTCGCGAAAAAAGCGGACGGCCCGCCCAGGGCAGCCACGGCGGCGGCACCGGCAAGCAACATCCCGCCCATCAGCAGCGTGCCTTGCAGCGCATCGGTCCACGCGACGCTGCGCATGCCGCCGATCATGATGTAAAGCATCGTCACGAGCGAAAGCAGGCAGGCGCCGATCTCGAACGCGTGTTCGCCGCCGAAGAGTTGGCTCGAAATGATCCCGCCCGCCTGGATCTGGATGACGACGTACGGCACGGCATAGAGAAAACCGATTAGCGCCACGAGGCACCGCAGCGCCACCGGACTGCCGTAGTGACTGCAGATCAGGTCCGCCGGGGTGACGTGGCCGTACGTGCGCCCGAGTTCGCGGATGCGATTGCCGAGCACATAAATCATCGCGCCGCTCAGCGGGACGTTCAGCGCGAACAGCGCGAACACCACGCCTTCCTTGTACACCATCCCCGGCGCGCCCAGCATCGCCGCCGAGCTGAAAAACGTGGCCATGATCGTCAGCGACGAAAGCATCCAGCCTTGGCCGCGCCCGGCGAGGTAGTAGTCCTCCTCGCCGGCCTGGCGTTTGCTGAAACCCCAGAGGCCGATCCCGAGCAGAAAAAGCAGATACCCCGCTAGGCAGAAGTGAGGGAGCCAGCCAAGTTCAGTTGTCGCGGTGGTATCCATCATTCCTCGCTTGGTTTCCAGATGGTGAAACAGGCGGTCACCACCACCGCAGCCTGCACGCCGTACCAAAATAACCCCCAAGCGTAAACCACCGGCAGCCCGAGAAAGAGCAGTCCCTCACGAGCGGCGGCAGGCTCGGGATTAACCAGGCGCAATCCCGGCCCCGGCCCCATCACCATCGCGAGCGCGAACACGAGGAACAAAACCAAGCCGAGCCGTTGGCGGTGCTTTTTCGTCTTGGCGGTGGTTGGTGTCATGGCTACCGATTCGCGCTTGGCCAGGCGCTGTCAATCCAATCCCAGCAAATAGGTCTCCGAATAACGCAGGTCACCGGTGTACGCATCGTGGAATTGGAAGATCACCTGCGGGTGCGGGAAGGCGAACCACCGCTCGCCGTCGCGCTCGAGCGGGTTGTTGAAGACGTTGTTGACCTGCACCACGCAGTAGTGCGGGAAGGTGCGGTTGGCGCGTGGGATGTCCTCCATCGCGTAGCTGCTCCAGCGGATATCGCAGGCGCGTGGGCCGTACTGAAAGCGGCCGTTGGCGGGGCGGCCGCCTTCGTCCTTCATCGGCGCGTGGTTGATGGAGTTGTGCGGGCCGCTGGCGAACTCCCACACGTTGTCGGTGATCCTGATGGCGAAACTGTTGTGCAAATCGCCGGTAAGCACGAACACGCCCTTGTCGAGGCCATCCCAAAACTCGATCAGCTCCTCGCGCTCCCTGAGGAACACCGTCCACGCGTCGTCCTTCTTGATGGTCAGTTGCTTGTCATCGCCGCCGCCGCTGCCGACGTGCGGCACCATGAAGTTCACCGAGGACACCACGAAGATGAAATCGGCCTTGCTGTTTTCGATGCCGTCCTTGAGCCACGCGAATTGCTGCTTGCCAAGCATGGTGGCCTTGGGATTGCCGGGATTGTCGACATTGTGGAGGCTGCGATGCGAGCGGGTGTCGAGCAGGAAAAAGTCGCAGTTGGACACGCTGAACCTGCCGTAACAACGCCGGCCGATGGAGTAGGTCTGCGAGCCGTTGGCCTTGGCCGGCGGATTGATCCTCAACCGATGCGGCCCAAGCACCTCGACAATCTCGTACACGGCGGAGTTGGGATCGCCCGACTCAGCATCCAACTTGGCATCCTTCACGCCGGCGGTTGAAGTGCCCCAGTGTACGTGGAGATTGGCCAATTCGTTCAGGTCGAGTTTGGTGAAGTCAGCGCTCGAATCCGCCAGCACATCGCTTTCGGCCTTGAAGGTGCCGGCGCCAAACCAGGCGGGGGTGTCGTGCTCTACGGGGTTCGCCCAGGCGAGATAATCAAACCAGGCGCTCGTGGCGATGTCGCGGAATACCGCGCGCCGATTCACGTAACCGACCTCGCCGGTTCCGTAGATGTCGTTGAGCAGTTCATGGTCGTCGGCGGTGTAAAACGACGGCACATGCCGGTGCCACTCGCTCAGGTTGCGCCCGCGTTCGAGGTAGGTTTTGTAGTTCTCCCAAACACCGACAACGGTCGGTGCCTTTTGGACTATGTCGGGCGCCTGGCCAAGCGAGCCGAGTCCCACCTGGTGCAGCCACTCGCTGGCCGGATAGTCGCGGCGGTTCTCGTAGAGCCAATCGCCGTTGAGGATGGCGAAATTTACCTTGTCGCGAACCTGGGCGTTGAGCGTGTCAAAGACCGGCAGGGTGGGGCCGGCGCTGTCGCCGCCGCCGCGTTGGTTGTTGCCACACGCAAACTCGAACCGGAAGTTAAACAGCCCCTCCGGATTGCCGCTGGCGTTCCTGAAATCCGCCGCCCGCGGCAGCGTCCGAAACGACCCGCTCAACTGATGATCCGCGATGCGATAGTGATAGAGCGTGTTGGGTTGGAGCCCGGTAAGGGTGAGAATGCCGGTGTTGTCCCGGTCGATTGAAGTGGACTTGAGCGTTGCTGTCTTGGACAGGTCATTTTTGTCGGTACCATAAAAAACGACCACTCTGCCCGGACGCGCGGTGCGCAGCCAGAGGCTCATTGAGTCGGCTGCGGGCCGCCCGAGCATGGGGCCGTGGGTGACACGCGTGTCGGTTGGCTCCCCGTCTTGGCCAAGCGCCAGCGTGAAGAAAGTAAGGTGTAGTCCAAAAAACAGAGTAACGGAGGTTCGAAATAATCTGGTCATTATGGCTTGGCCATTGTTCGCGCTTGGCCAAGCGCCGTCAACTGATTCGACAGCAGGTGCGCATAAGGGATCGGGCGGGTCAAGGGTCACAGGGGAGGGACTGCTGTCCCCGCGGTCCGGGACTTGGTTTGATTATTTGCGGAAAGCTGCAGGCGTTCGCGCCCGCGCTGGGCTACTTGCCAGCCGCTTTTAATTCTGCCCCCGTCTTGCCTCCATGTTTGCGGAGGAGTGCGGCGATCTCGGGTTTGTTTTTTGCCCAGTCCAGCGGGGTGTCGCCATCGACGTCTTTTGCGTTCACTGCCGCTTTTTTTGCGAGCAGCGCAGCGAGCATCTCGAGATGATTCTTGTAGGCGGCGCCGTGTAGGGGGGTCCATCCATTTTCATCGCGGGCATCTGCATCCGCGCCCTTAGCAAGGAGCACCCCAGCGATCTCCGTGTGGCCGTTGTACGCCGCCCGGTACAGCGGGGTTCGTCCAAGGTCATCCTTTCCGTTGACATCTGCGCCGCCGGCGAGGTGTTGCTTGACGGACTCGATATTGCCGTTTGCGGCATCATCTGAGAGAGCGCCGAGTTTGACGGCGGATTTGCCGCCATGTCTGCGGAGGAGTTCGGCTGCTTTCTCGTCAGCCAACTCCAATGGGGTTAGCCCGGCGGTGTTCTTTGCGTTCACCTCCGCGCCTTTGGCAACAAGCAAGTCGATCGTGTCCCTGTGTCCACCCCGCGCGGCGCGATGCAGCGGTGTCAGGCCTTCCGCATCCTTCCCGTTCACCTTCGCGCCTTTGGCTATTAGCAGTGCGACGATGGCTCGGTGTCCGCCCGAGGCCGAATGATGCAGTGGCGTGACGCCCTCGTTGTTTTTCGTATTGATATTCGCCCCCTTGGCGACGAGCAGATTGGCGGCTGCGGTCTGGCCCGAGCGGGTTGCGTAGTGGAGCGGGGTTGCGTTCCAGTTGTTCATCGCATTGACATTCGTGCCGGCGGCCCAATGTTGTTCGATGGATTCAACGTCTCCCTTCCACGCAGCCTGGTGAATTGAAACATTCGGCGGCTCAATGTTTACTGGAGATTGTTTTTGTGCTGCGTGATGGTTCGGAGTTGAGCAACCCAAAGTCAGTAGTGAAAAAGCGAATAAGGTCAAAATTAATTTCATAACTTCTAATGGACGCCAGACACTACGGTTTCACTCAAGCTCAATCAATCCCGATCTGTAACCCCAGGTGCTTGGCCAAGTGCTGTCTCGAGTGATTCGGGCTTGTTTCTTGACGGGGGTGCGGGTAGTCAGTGGCGCAGCCGCAAACCAAGCGCTTGGTTTGCCAAAGGGGTAATCATGCAACTCGACGAGAATCAAAAAAAGACAGTCACCGGCTGGATTGAGGAAGGGCTTGACCTGTCCGCCATCCAGTCACGCTTGGAATCCGAGATGGACATTCCCATGACCTATATGGATGTGCGTTTCCTCGTGGGCGACCTCGAGTTGGTGCCCAAGGACGAGGAGGAACCGGAGGAGGAGCCCAAACCGGAGGAGGAGTTAGCCCCGGCGGATGGCCCTACACAGGACAACCCGTTCCCCGCGCCGGAAGACCCCATAGGCGAGGCTGCACCGCCGGCCGATGATCTCGGTGGAGGAGGAGACGTGTCGATCACCGTCTCGCCGGTGACTAAGCCGGGGGTGATGGCCAGTGGCTCGGTGACATTTTCCGACGGGGTCACGTGCGAATGGCATGTGGACGAATTCGGCCGCCCGGGTCTGGTGCCGCCGAGGGAGGGTTACCGGCCGCCGGAGGCCGACATGCCCAAGTTCGGCCAAAAACTGCAACAGCAACTCCAAGGCGGTTATTAGCCGCCTGCTGCTTGG
Source organism: Verrucomicrobiota bacterium (assembly GCA_018674955.1). GTDB lineage: Bacteria > Verrucomicrobiota > Verrucomicrobiia > Limisphaerales > UBA1096 > UBA1096. The sequence continues at coordinate 5,433 of JABGZB010000113.1, forward strand.
CCAAGCGGCGAAGGTGGAGACGGCTGTCCCCAGCCGTCCGATTCGGGTGTTTCAGCCCTGCTTTCGGGCTATTTTTCGGCCTTCTTTTTTGGTTTCTTTTTGGCTTTGGCCGTTTTTTTGGACACCTTTTTCTTCGCCTTTTTGGCCTTTTTCTTGGCGATGAGTTTCTTGAGCTTGGACCAGTTGTCCTCGGCGGTGATGTAACCGACGCATTTTTTGGTGCCGCATTTGCACTCGTGATCCTCGTACCCATCGAGGTCGAAGCCGTAATTATAGCTCAACTCCTCTCCCTCCTTGATCTTGCGGGTGGAGATGAGCCAGACGCGGTTCTTGATGACGTCGGGCTCGCAGTTTGGTTCGCAGGAGTGGTTAATGAAGCGTGCGGTGTTTTCCGGAACGTTACCGTCGATGTCGTGGCGTTTGTTCACTTCGAAGATGTACACCGCGCCGTCGGTCTCGCTCCCTTGGTTTTTCTCGATCAGCGCGATGCTGCGGCGTTCCGATTCCTTCTTGGTGATCTTTTCGCCGACGTACTCAATGACCTTTTTGCCCTTGGGCACCTTGATCCTGGCGAACACGCCGGTGCCGTGGATCTCCGACTTGCGGACCTCGATATATTTGCTGGTGATTGGCTCCTTGCCCATGCGGGCGCGGAGTGTAGGGACGCGCTGCCCGAAGGCGAAGTTTTTTGTGCCACAAATTAAACGACCCGGCCAAGCATGCGATCGAGCGAGTCGGAGGTCTGGTAAACTAGCGCCTCTGGGTAGTGGGGGTAGGGATGGAAATACTCGAAGGTCAGGTAGCCGTCATACCCGGTCTCGTCGAATGCCTCGAGGACTGCCGGCCAGTCGGTCGTCCCGTCTAGCAGCGGTCGGAACGACTCAAGCGAGTGATCTGTTCCCTGCTTGCTGAATTCCTTGAGGTGTACGTTGCGGATACGCCGTCCAAGGATGCGAATCCAGTGCTCCGGAAACTGGAATAGCATAATGTTGCCGGTGTCGAAATGCACCTGCACATATTCACTGCCAAACCCGTCGACGAAGCGGATCATCTCCTCCGGCGAGAGCAGGTAGCCGTTGAAGAAAATGTTCTCCATGTTCAGGTGAACCTTCAGTTTCTCGGCCGTGGGCAGCAGCTTCCCGATGGCGGCCCTGGCTCGTTGGTCGCAGACGTCGTTCGGTGTGGGGTCGTGATCCTCACGCCAAGGCATGTGCACCGCGCCGGGCACCACGAGCAGGTTTTCCGTGCCCAGATGGTGGGCAGCCTCGGTCATCAACTCGGCCAGTTCCATCCCGCGCGCGCGCTCGGCGGGATCGTTGCTCGTCAGCGGGTACGGCCAAAACAAAAACGAGCACAACCCGCTGATGGCGATGCCGATGTCGTCGGCCATCTTCCGGATTTTCTGGTACTCCCTCGGGCCGTGCTTGGGCGACAGGTCGTTTTCGAGGTCGTAGTTAAGCTCGATGCCGTCGAACCCTGCGTCCTTGGCCAACTGCATGCATTCCCGCAGGTTCATCCGATCCGGATACGGGAACGCCCATTGGTTGATCGACTTTTTCATGCCGTACCGCTTGGGCGAGGCTTTGCGCGAGTCCTTCGCGGGCTGGGCGGAGGCCGAGGTCGTTCCGGCGGCAGCCAGGCCGCCGACACCCATGGCTAACTTGAAGGCGGAGCGACGGGACAACTCGTTGCCGGCTGGGGCGTGCGTGCCCCACGGGGCGGTCAGTTTCGGGGTCGGGTCGTTTTGCGATGGCATGGTGCTGAATTGTGTTCGGGCTCGGGGCAAAATCCTCCAACGCTGTTCGCCCGGAAGCAAGGGCAATCACGCGTCCCCAGCCGCTTGGCCAAGCGGCCTCGGCTCGTGGCCGGGGAAGATTTTTGCCATGTCGGCATCGAGGGCATGTCGGCGCAGGATCGGGATCAGCACGTCACGGAAGTCGGTCGTGACCGCCAAATCGCCGGGGCCGACGAGGGCGTCGCGCTTGAGGCCGGGCCAGTCGGCGATCACGCGGCCCTCCGCGCCGTCGCCGCCAAGCACAAACATCACCCCGCCCCGCCCGTGGTCGGTGCCCAGCGCGGAGTTTTCGCTCACGCGCCGCCCGAATTCGCTCATCACCACGACGGTCGTTTGCCGCATCGCCGCCCCGAGATCGCGCCGGAACGCGGCCAAGCCGTTGGCCAAGCGGCGCATGAGCGGCGAGATCAGCGGTCCCTGCGACAGGTGCGAGTCCCAGCCACCGAGGTCGATCGTGATTACCTCGACGCCGACGCGGGCCTTGATCAACTGTGAGGCCAAGCGCAGTTCACGGGCGAAGCGGTCGACGCTGTAATCCGCGCCGTTGGCCGGCGAGTAGTCTTTTGCGTGCAGTTCCCGGATGCGTCCGAGCGCGTTGAACGTGTCTCTCGCCCGCGCACCGAAGACACCGATTTGTCCGCCATAAAGCTGCTCGAGCGACTGGACGAACTTGTCGCCGCCGGAGAACGAAAAGTCGTTGAGCGACTGCATCGCCGTTGCCGCTGGTGCGCCGCGCAGCGACTCCGGCACCGCCTGGCCAAGCGCGACGGCGGAGAGTGCCCCGCCGCTGGCTCGTTCGCGGAAACGCAGGAACCGGCCGAGCCAGCCGCCGCCGGTGTGGCCGCCGTGCTCCATCAAGTCCTGCGCCTCGAAGTGCGAGCGCGTCGTGTCGCCGGAGCCGACGCAATGCACGGCGCTCAACGCGCCCTCCTTCACCGCCGGCTCGAGGGCGTTCATCAGCGGGTTCAGCCCGAAACGGTCGTCCAGTTTGAGCGCCGCTGTTTTGCTGACGGCGGTGAATGGGCGCGCTCGGTGGTAGTCGTCATCGCCGACCGCCGGCATGAGTGCGAGGCCGTCCGCGCCGCCGCGCAGGAACACCACGACGAGCGTTTGCCACAGGTCGCCGTTTCCGTGGAGGGTTGCTTTGGCCTGTTTCATCGTCGGTCAACTCCACTGAAAACCAGGGCTGGAGAGCAGCAACCCGATTGGGTTGCCAGACGCCTTGGCGGCGGCGAGTTCGTCGTCGCTTGGCTGGCGGCCGAGCAGGTGGGCGGCGAGTTTGGCCGAGTCGCCGGCGCGTTTGGTCAAACGTTCATGCTGGATGCGCGTCCCTTTGATCTGCCCTTGCGCCAGCTTGGCGGCGAAGTTCCAGCGCCACAGCAGGGTGCTCATCGACGGCTCGGCGTGGGTCGGATAGCCGTCCGGCGCCGGGTACTCGAACGGCATGTGGCCCATGCGCTCCAAGTAGTTTACGAGCGGCCGGCCGACGTCGCTTTCGGCATCGATGCCCCGCAACGCCGAGGCGAGAAAGTGCAGCGGCTGCTTGAACTTGTTGCCGCGTGTGCCGCGGAATTCATCGGTGGCAAACAGCGCTCGCAAGGTCTCACGAATGTCGCCCTTGGTTTTGGTGAATTCCCTGGCGACGGTATCGATGGCGGCGGCCGGCGGCTCGTCCGCGATGAAGCGCTGGCACAGCTTGGAGGCGATGTGCCGTCCGGTGGACGGGTGGGCGGCGACGATGCGAAGGACGTCATCAAAATCCTTCCGTCCGTCGCGTCCTGTACGGACGGGGATAGTCTCGCCAAGCACGGTCTTGGTCCGGTTATCGTGCAGCCCAGGCTCGAACTGCACCTTGCCAACTTGGAACAAGCCGCGCCCAATGCGCCAGCCGCTGAGGCATCGGGCGATTTCCATCACATCCTGTTGCGTGTAGCCCCCGTGAATGCCGAGCGTGTGTAACTCGAGCAGTTCTCTCGCGTAGTTTTCGTTCGGGCGATCCTCCGGTTTGCGCACGCGGTTTTCCCGGCCGTCAAGGAAGGTGAGCATCGCCTGGCTCCTGGCCGAGGCGGCGAGGAGTTCGGGGAACTTTCCAAGCGCGTGTGGCCGAATCACATCGCGGTCGTCTGCCGGCTTGAGCCATTTGCATTCGCCCTTGGAGATATCGATGTTGAAGTGGTCGCTCCAAAACCGAACCATCACCTCGTATAGCTGACGCTCCGAGTAAACGGCGCGGGTCAGCGTGGCGCGGGTGAGTTCCTCGCGGAGGATGTGGGGCCGGAACTCGTAAAACTCGCCGATCGGCGCGAGGGCGAGTGTCTCGAATTTTTTCACGCGAAACTCGGCGCGATCGTCGTTGATTTTTTCCGACGCAAGCTGCTCGTCGATAAACTTGTCCACGGCATCTTCCTCGCGCCTGGCCAAGCGGAGAATGCGTTCGTGTTGCCCCGGCCTCGCACCGAACGTGAGCCGATTGAGCGTATGGGTGGCGAGGTCGATCGAGTCGCCGCTGGGCGGCGCGAACGGCGGCTTGGCCTCGTTCGGCAGGCCGGTGTATGGCCAGAGTGCCTTGTGCGGCGCATCGCAACCGGCGGTTCCCAAGACTGCGGCGGTGCCGCCGGCTTGCAGGAATTGTCGCCGGTCGAGTTCCATCATTCCTCCGGCTTGGGGCGGGACGGGCGGCGTGGTCGGCGGGGGCGTTGGCTTGGTTTGTTTTCTGAGTCGCCGCTGGGGATTTGGCTGCGCTGGAGGCGTGAACTTCGCGGGGAGTCGTCGTCGAGCTTCGCCGCCGGTTCAGGGGCTGGAGTTTGTCTCGGAGCGCGGCCACTCCGGCCTCGGCCCCGGTCGTTGCTGCGGTCATTTCCTCGATCGTTGCCACGCCCGGAGAGCGATGTGACGAACGCGCCGCAGCCGCTGATGATGCCCCACGGCAAAATGACGAGCCAACCGGCGAACGGCAGCAGATAACAGAAGTTGAGCACCCAGCCGCCGCGCCAGACGCGCCGCCAGTTTTGGCTTTGGTCGCCCGGTGCGGGGAGGCCGAGGCCGATCAATTGGCACAGGCCGGCCGAGCCGATGGCGCCGAGGAGCAACGGTACGGCACCGATCACAATGCCGACCCCTTTTAAGGCGGGATTCGAAGCTTGGCCAAGCACGACGAAACCGAGAATGAATGTCGGCACAACGATAAGTAGGCCCCACATAGTGGTGCGGATGGGGGTTTTGTAGCGGTCTCTTGCCTGGCCAACCATGCGCGGGAAAAGTGCCATTCCAAAAAGCCAATAGGCCTGAAAAACTAGCATCACGCCGAGAATCACCAGAAAGACTGTCAGTACGGTAGCAATAGTCATCGCGGAGGGAAGCTACACGAATTGGCCGAAAATGTTACTAAAAAATCAAGCCAGCACCGACTCGGCTTCGGCGGCGACGCATTGGTCGAAGAGTTTTGCTAAGCGCTGGGTCATCGGGCCGGTGTTGCCAGTACCGATCGGGCGGCCATCGACTTGCGTGACTGGCGCGAGTTCGCCCATTGTGCCGGTGCAGAAAAGTTCGTCGGCGCGATAGACCTCGGTGAGCGAAAAATCGCGCACCTCGTGCGGGATGCCGTTGTCGAGGCAAAGGCCTAGCACGACCTCGCGAGTGATGCCTTCGGGACAGGCAACCAAGCGACTTGTGATTACCGCGCCGTCATCGACGGTGAAGAGGTGCGTGGCGTTTGTCTCGGCGACGAAGCCGCGTGAGTCTAGCATCAGCGCGTCGTCGGCCCCGGCGTGGTTGGCCTCGATCTTGGCGAGGATGGACTGGATCAAATTGCAGTGGTGAATCTTCGGGTCGAGCACGTCGGGTGCCGGGCGGCGGACGCTCGAAGTGATCAGGCTCAGGCCGGTTTTGTCGTACACGGGCGACTTGTGTTCGGCGAGGACGATCAGCGTCGGGCCGGCGGTGTTGAGGCGCGGGTCCATGCCGGAGGTGAGCTTGACGCCGCGCGTCAGCGTGAGCCGGATGTGCGCGTTGTCGGTCATGCTGTTCGCCTCGAGGGTGCGCTTGATTTCCGTCGTGATGGCTTCCGCCGACGGAATCTCCGAGAATGCCAGCGCGAGCGCCGAGCTGCGGAGCCGCTCGAGGTGCTTGGCCAAGCGGAAGATTTTGCCGTCGTAAACGCGCAGCCCTTCCCAGACCGCGTCACCACCCTGTACTGCGGAGTCGAATGGGCTAATGCCGGCCTCGTCGCGGTGCAGCAACTTACCGTTGATGTTGATAAGCAAATCGCGGTTTTTCTCGTTGAATTTTTGAAGCATGATTTTTGATTAACCGGTGATGCGGTGCTGGTAAAGCTGTTCGTAAATCTCATTGCATTGCTCAAGCACTTCGGAGAGCTCGTCTGGCACCGGTTCGTCCTTCGGCATGTACGCACGCCAGCCAGTGCTGGTCTCGACTTCGGGATACCAGTGTCGCGCCCAGATGCCGTCCGACTCGCGGACGCCCTGCGGCCACTCGAGCATGGCATCGGTGAACGCCACGCCAAGCCGTTCGCACAAAGCACCCAACATGCCTCGAGGATCGCGCAGCACGTCGGTCGAGTCGATCACCGGCGGCACGGTGCCGGTCAACTCGCGCACGTGGTTGAACAGCCCGAGTTGCTGCGGCAGCGCGGTGTCGGCCAGCGTCGGGTTGGGGAGTTTCTTCATCAGCGACGTGAGCATCTCGCGCGGTTCGCGGATGAGGAAACAGTTCGTCACTCGCCCAAGCCAGTCGCGGCCGATGCCCGGCAGCATGTGGTGGCACATTTGTTTTTGATAAAAGATTGAGTTTCCCTCAGGGATCGGGCCGGTGAGCCAAGCGGCGACTTTTTCCCAGTCAGCCTCGTAACGCTCGATGATCTCGTCGGCCATGGCGTGCGGCAGTCTGGTTTCGCGGAGGTAATGCGCGTAAAGCGGCTCGTCGACGACGAAGGTGTCCGGCCGGTTGCCCCACGCACGCATGAGCGCGGTGGAGATGTTGCGCGGCCCACACCACATAGCCAATCGCAGCGGCGTTGAATCGAAATCTTCCATAAAGCGGAGAGAAGGTACGGGAGGGACCGGCCCGGTGTCAGATCTTTTTTGCAGGCCAAGCGGTCAGTTGGCGTCGCGGGCGTCGTCGAGAAGTTTCATCCACGCGCCCATGTAGTGGCCGTGATCCCAGAACGTGCGGCCACTGACGAGGTTGCCGTCGATCACGCACGGTTCATCGACAAACGTGCCGCCACAAACCTCGAGGTCGAATCGGGCCTTGGGCACCGTGGCCATGCGGCGCCCTTTCACACAGTCGGCGCGTGCAGGAATTTCCACGCCGTGGCACACACTGGCGATGGGGGCGTTCTTTTCAAAAAAGTAGCGCGTGATGCGTAGCAAATCGTCGTCCTCGCGAATGTACTCCGGCGCGCGGCCGCCGCTAAAAAAAATGCCAAGATACTCCTCGGGTTTGACGTCCTTGAACGCGATCGCCGCCGGTATCGTGTAGCCTTCCCATTCCTTGGTGATCGTCCAGCCCGGTTTGTTTTGGTGCATCACCATTTGATACTCGCGCTTTTCCGGTGCTGCGAGTACCGGTTCGTAGCCGCCCTCGATCAGGCGGAAGTACGGATACATCGTGTCCACCGTCTCGGCGGCATCCCCGAAAATTATCAGGACTTTAGGCTTGGATTCGTCACTCATGGTCGGGCGCGAGTTAACACTTGGTCAAGCGCATTTCCAAGCCAATTGCTTACACGAAGACGCGGAGGAAAAAGCTGGAAATTAATTTGGCACTTTCGCGTGAGTTAATTTTCATGGCTGAGGCAAGCGGGGTTGAGTTATCGCTCACCCCGAGAGGTTAAACGGATTGGAGAGCTCGGTTTTAAACCGATTGGAGGGAAAGTATTTGCTGGGTAAAAGGGGGCTGAATTGCGGTGAATATGGTGTGTATGGAGGATTCAATAAGAAAGTCGTGAAAAAAGACTTTCATAAGCTGAAAATCCTTTGACGAGGTAGCCGCAGGAGGCTACAAGTTGTGTTCCTTTTTTGGTGCAACTACAAAATGTAGTGTTTTTTAAGGGTTTCACGCTAAAAACACTATTGGGGTGGTTGTAGCGTCTTTTGACTGAAACAGGATTTTAAACTGAGTAATAACGGATTTTTTAAAGGTAAATGGAGAAGCGATTTCAGATTGGAGACAGGGAGTTTGTGTTGGATCAAACCAAGGCTGAGGAGGCGTATGCAGCCAAGCGGATTATCAACGGCCGTCAGACGATGACGTTCAACCTGTTGCCGCTCAAATACCAGTGGGCGTATGAGCTTTATCGCAACATGAAAGCCAACCACTGGGAGCCGGAGGACATCCCCATGGCTAAGGACATTGAGCAGTGGCGAGGGAACGACTTGAGCGATGTCGAGCGTTGGATCATCCGGATGGGGATCGGCTACTTCAGCGCGGCGGAGGGGATCGTGGGCGACAACATTCAGCATGTCGTGCGCGAGTTGGTTACTGCGCCGGAACTGAAACTGGTACTTGGCCGCCACGCGCATGAGGAAAACATCCATGCCGACTCGCTGCTCTACATGATCAGTTCGCTCGGGATCAACCCGCACGAGTGTGAGGCGATGTTTGAAGATGTGCCGACGATCTTGCGGAAGAATGAGTTCGTGAGTCGCGTGTCGAGGGAGTTGCGCCGGGACATGGACCTGACCCAGTTGAGTGAGAAGCAGGCGTTGGCCCGGAATATTTTTGTATTCGGGCAGTGCATGGAGGGGACCCAGTTTTACGGGTTGTTCGGTATGATCCTCTCACTTTACCGGCAGAACAAGTTTCCCGGCATCGGGCAGATGTTTCGCTACACGCTGCGTGACGAGTCGAACCACATCGAGTTGCTCCGCAA
>JABGZB010000114.1 GCA_018674955.1 Verrucomicrobiota bacterium
GTTGAAAAAAGACGGCCTCAGCGAAAACACCATCGTCGTTTTCTTCGCCGATAATGGCCGGCTCGATGCCCGCGGCATACACTGGTGCTGGGACAGCGGCCTGCATGTGCCGATGATCATTCGCTGGCCCAAGCGCGTTACCGCTCCCGCACAGGTCGCCCCCGGTCGCGTGGATGAACAGGTGCTCAGCCCGCTGGATCTCTCGGCCACCACGCTCTGGATGGCCGGCATCCCCAAGCCGTTCGGCATGCAAAGCCGCGTGTTCCTTGGGGCCAACGCCGAGCCACCGCGCACCTATGCCTTTGCTGCACGGGATCGCATCGACGAGACGGAGGTGCGCCTGCGCTCCGTGCACGACGCGCGCTTTCACTACATTCGCAACTACACACCCGGCGCAGGCTTCCCCACGCTCAATCGCTACAAGGAGAAATGTTTTCTGGTAAAACCGCTCATGCGCCGCCTGCATGCGCAGGGCAAACTCACCGGTCCCGCTGCCGACCTCATGAAGCCGTTCCCCCCCGAAATGCTCTACGACACCCAGGCCGATCCCCACGAAATCCGCAACCTCGCCGCCTCATCGAATGCAGCCCACCAGTCCGCCCTCAAGCGCCTGCGAGCCGCGCTGGACACCTGGATGATTTCCACCCAGGACCGTGGCCACATCCCTGAGCCCAGGGAAGTCGTTGCTCCTTTCACCAAGGAGATGCACGACTGGTTCGGCACACCTGCTTGGGTCAGGGAATAGACAGCGCTTGGTCAAGCGGAAAATCTGGTGACACCTCCCATTGGACGGCCGTCGTACACGCCAGCGGCGTAGCCAGCGGTCGTGGTAGCTGCAACGGTTACAAGATGCGTGTCGCCGTATGCGCGTTGCGCTGAAGCTTGTGGCGGTTGCACCGTCCTTGCGCAGATAATACGTGAGAGTCCATTCGCTGGCAGGATAGCAGTTAATCAATAATCAAATTCCTAGCCATAAGTTGCTAGCGCTGCAGCGATAAGTGGATAAAATTCCGACATGAAATTCCGACTCAACAGACGCCACTTCCTGCGCGGAGTAGGCGTTGCCATCGCCCTCCCAATACTCGAATCGATGCCGTCGACAGCCCGCGGCAAGAGCGCCGGCAAAAAACCAGTCAAACGCCTGGTGACCATGTCGCCCAACTACGGAGCCTACCACAAAGGTTTCTTCCCGAAGACCGCCGGTAGCGCCTACCCGTTGCCGCCGACGCTCAAGGCGCTCGAGAATCACCGCAAAGATTTCTCGGTGTTCTCCCACCTCGACCACGGCATCGCCGGCGGCCACGCTTGTGTGCCGACGTTATTGAACGGCATCATGCCCTACCTTGCGTCGAATTTTCCCGAAGGGAATATCAGCCTCGACCAGAAGGCGGCGGAGTTTGTCGGCGCGCAGACGCGATTTCCATCGATGACCCTCAAAGTGAACGATGCCAACCTCGTCAGCTTCACGCGCACCGGCGTGCAAGTTCCCGCGATCGATCTACGACAGACTTACCGAGCGCTATTCCTCGACGAGAACTCACAGGACAAAGGCAAAGCGCACGAGCGCTTCGCCCGCCACAGAAGCATCCTCGACGTCGTGCTCGACGAGGCGCATTCCGTGAACAAGAAACTCGGCAAACGCGACCAGGAGAAATTTGCAGAATACCTGGAGTCAGTACGCGGCCTGGAGAAAAAGATCGTCCAGCAAGAACCGTGGATCGATCTGCCGAAACCCAAGACCGACCTGAAAGAACCACCACAGGGCCAGGGAACAGAAAAAGATCTCAAAGCGATGGTCGAACTGATCGCCCTCGCCATCCAAACCGACTCGACGCGCGCCGTCACGCTGAGCAGCGGTTTCCTCAACGGCGACTTCGGCTTGTCGGGCGGCTACCACGGATTCTCGCACCACGGAGAACGAGAGAAGGAAACCCAGGCGCTGATGAAGATCGAGGGCTACCAGATATCGATGATCGGGTACCTGATGGATCTCCTCAAAGCGCAAGAGGACCCAATCAACGGCGGCACACTACTCGACCACACCATGCTCCTCTATGGCTGCGGCATGGCGACCGGTACCCACTCGACCAAAAACCTCCCGCTACTATTGGCGGGCGGCGGCTTCAAGCTTGGCGACCACAAAGTCTACCCTGAAGAAAAGAGCAAACGCATCCCCGCCGCAAACCTGCTGTTGTCGATGGCGCAGAACTTCGGAATGGAAATTGATCGCTTCGGGACGAGCACTGGGACATTGCGAGATCTTGAGTGGAAAGCCTAGGTGGGCATCATACGAAGGCACTAGGACACGAAGGACTCGATTTGAAATGAAACCCTCCATCTTCCTCCAGGTTTTTATCCTCTGTGTCTTCGTGCCTTTGTGTGCCACACCAACTGTAGCCGCTGCCCCCCTCAACGCACTCAAACCATTCCTTAAACAACACTGCTACGAGTGCCACGGTGCGAAAATGCAGAAAAACGAACTGCGCTTCGACAGGCTCAGCCCCGATCTTTCCGAGCCGGAAACCCTGCGAACATGGCAGGACATCCTCGACCAGCTCAACCTCGGCGAGATGCCACCGAAGAAGCAACCGCAGCCGGCGCCCGAAGATGCCGCCAAGATCGTCGACACGCTGACAGCAACGCTCAAAGAGGCCTACTCCCAACACGGTAGCAAGGGCGGCCATGCGGTGATCCGCCGGCTAAACCGCATCGAACTGCGCAACACCCTGCGCGACCTGCTCTACCTTGAAGGCCCAGTGTTCCGTAACCTCGGCATAGCCAAACTGCAAGACAACAACGGCAACGGCAGTGTCTCGCGTAACAGCGCCGACCCGGTCCAAGACTTCCCCGTCGACGAGGAAGAGGACGGCTTCGACAACATCGGCGACCGACTGGTGATGTCGGATTTCCTTCTAAAACTCATCATCGGCGCGGCCGAAGAGAGCCTGAAATTAGCAACCCAAGATGGGGGGAAACCAACGGTCGAAGCGCGAACCTTCGCTGGGCACATCCGCACTCAGGGACCGAACGCCAGCCTGGAAAGCTGGTCGCGCGAGACGCACAAGAAATTCGACGGCATCTACCAGCGCTACCGCGAACCGGGTGCCAGCACCGGTGGCATGGGGCGCGTCGGACCGAGCAAGATCGCCGGCACCGGTGTCGGCGTCGCGGCGCGTTACCGCATCACCATCGAGCTCTCGGCACACAACCAGAAACACCCCTGGGGCGAGATCATCGAGAGCCGCCAGGACGAGCCGATGCTGATCGGCCTACACCAGTGCAACGCCCGAAAAGATGGCCTCAACGAAGGGAACCCGACCAACCAGCAACTCACCGAATGGGAAATCCCAGGCGACGGTGAACGGAAAAAAATCACCTATGAAACCTGGCTCGATGCGAGCTGGACGGTTTGGCTCGGCTGGGAAAACGCGCCCTATCAGCGCGGGTTGCGCCCCTCGCAACTGGTGCAGGAATTCTACCCGCAGCACTTCAAACCGAAACCAGACAACAAAGCCGACAACAAGATCAAACAGGCTTACGAACCGTCGATGGCGGCCACGCTTTTCAAATCCGGATACAAAGGTCCACACGTCCGAGTTCACAGCATGACCTTCGAACCACTGATCGACATCTGGCCACCGAAAAGCCACGTTTCGCTCTACGGGGAAAACGATGAGATCAAGATCGAGTCACTGATCCTGCAATTTGCACAGCGCGCGTTCCGCACCCCGCTCGTATCAGAGGACATCACGCGCTATGTGGATCTCGTCAGGGCTCAGCTGGGAAACGGCCGCAGCCGCACCGAAGCCCTGGAGGTCGGCTACACCGCGATCATCGCCTCCCCGCGGTTTTACTATCTTCAGGAGTCTGAAACAGGTGGAAAACTGAATCAGTTCGAGCTCGCCTCACGCCTCAGCTATTTCCTGTGGTCGTCGATGCCCGACGAGCAGTTGTTCGAACTGGCCGCCGCGGGGAGACTGTCCGATCCAACCGTGATACACCAACAGGTGGAACGCCTGCTAGATCACCGCAACGCGAAATCCTTCGTGCGGCGTTTCACAGAGCGCTGGTTACGGCTCGACAAACTCGGATCGATGCCCCCTGAAAACGGCGGCCCGTTCCGCATCTACTGGGATCGCCAGATGGAACCAGAAATGATCAAACAGACCGACGCGTTCTTCTCCCACATTTTGAAAAGCAACGGTCCCATCCGCGATTTCATTCACTCCGATTACACCTTTCTCAATGAGCGAGTCGCCTTTATCCTTTACGGCCGCGACGACGTCTGGGGCGATGGCTTTCGCAAAGTTCCCATCAACAATCCGAAGCGTGGCGGTATCCTCACGATGCCGGCTGTGATGACCGCCACCGCCAACGGCGTCGACACCTCACCTGTAGTGCGTGGCGTGTGGATATTGGAGAATATTCTCGGCACGCCAGCGGCTTCACCACCTCCCGACGTCGAGCCACTCGCCCCCGATCTGCGGGGCAACAAA
>JABGZB010000115.1 GCA_018674955.1 Verrucomicrobiota bacterium
AAGGCCGTGCACCTGATTCGCCAACATTGACTTGCCCACATCGCCTGATTCCGCAGCGGTCAGGTTTAAACGATTGAAACGGAGAAACTTCCCGTGGGTCAAAGGGCTTGGCCAAGGGCGTCGTTCAGGCGATATTCACGCATGCGCCGCAACCCAAGCCAGCAACCCTGTTCTTCCTGGATGATTGTTTCACTCGGGTTGTGTCTGCTCGCTTGCGCAATTACTCCGGCGGCGGGCGATTGGCGATCCGGCGATGGCTATCGCTTCAAGACGTTGACCGTCTCGACCAACGATCCGATTGGCTTCACTTCGCTGTCGCCCGACTCGATCGACATCGACTTTCTCAACCGGCTAGGCAAGGAGCAGTACAGTTCCCGTTCCTGCCAGGGCAAAAGGCATCTTAATTTCACAGACTGATGGGGTTAAAGCCGTTCATTAAAATTTACGCGAGATTGCTCATGCTGGGAGCGTGCGTATTGGCGTTTTGCAGAGTTGATGCGGCGACTCAATGGGTCGAGGAGGGCGATCATAAATGGAGATCGCTGGAAGTTTCTACGGGGTCGGGGTCGGGGTCGGGATTCACGCTGCTTAACCCCGATCTAACAGGCATACATTTTCGCAATGACCTCGGAGCGGAGAAGTCGCTTCAGAATCAGGTTTACCTGAATGGATCGGGGGTTGCGCTGGGTGACGTCAACGGTGACGGGCTTTGTGATATATACTTGTGCAGCTTGGAGGGCCTCAACCATCTTTACCTGAACAAGGGAAACTGGAAATTTGAGGAGGCTGCGAAGTCTTATGGTGTGGATTGTGCCAATAAGGATTCGACCGGAGCCGCGCTCTCTGACTTGGATGGCGATGGGGACCTCGACTTAATCGTCAACACTATCCATTCCGGGACGCTCCTGTTCAGGAACACCGGCGCTGGTTTCAGCCAAGCGCTTGGCCAAGCCGCCGGGATGGACAAGGCGCGTGGTGGCATGTCCGTTGCAATTGCGGATATTGACGGGGATGGCTTGCTTGATTTCTATGTCGCCCATTATCGCGATACAACCTTGATGGACATGCCAAACGCGTATTTCAAGTTTCGTACAATCGGAAACAGAAAAGTGATTTCAACCGTCAACGGGATTGCGGTAAAAGGTTCAAAACTGGAAAACCGTTTCAGGTTGAATGAGCGCGGTGGCATTGAGGAAAACGGGTTGCCGGATGTGCTCTATCGCAACCTTGGCCAATTCCGGTTCGAGCGTAACGTAGTCGACGGGGGTCGGTTTATGGCCGCAAACGGGGCACCTCTGCCGGGGACGTTGTTAGAGTGGGGGTTGTCGGTGATGTTTCGGGATATCAACCGTGACGGGCACCCCGACCTGTATGTGTGCAATGATTTTGACGGCGAAGATCGCCTTTGGCTAAACGTTGGCCAAGGCCGGTTTCGTGAGACCCCCTCATTGGCGCTGAGAAAAACCAGCATGTTCTCCATGGGGATCGATTTCGCGGACATGAACCGGGACGGGCTAGATGATTTTATTGTCGTCGATATGTTGAACAGAGATCGCTGGACGAGGAAAAATCAAATGATCCCGAGAGTGCTGTACACACCTGTTCCCGGCAAATTCAACGACCAACCTCAAGCAATGCGGAACACGTTGTTTCTTAATCGCGGCTTTAGTTTGTTTTCTGAGATTGCCAACTTCGCCGGGGTCGCCGCATCGGATTGGGCGTGGTGCCCAATGTTCATCGATGTCGATCTGGACGGTTTTGAGGATTTACTGGTCACTAACGGTGTAGAGCGCAATGCGCGCCATCTGGACACAATCATCAAGCTGCGGAAACAGCGCGAAAGCAGAACGATAACCAACCGAGAAATTCTCCTCGCCCGCAAGATTTTCCCCGCGCAAAACACAGCCAATGTGGCGTTCCGGAACTTGGGCAACCTGAAGTTCGCCAGAGCCGGCAGCGAATGGGGATTTGATGCCCAAGGCGTTTCTCACGGCATGGCAAGCGGCGATCTTGATGGCGATGGCGATCTCGATTTGGTCGTAAACAACATGCGCAGCCCTGCGGGGATCTACTGCAACAACGCCGCCAAGCCGCGGATCGCAGTCCGATTAACCGGCCCCGGAGGGAATACCCGAGGTATCGGCGCGAGGATAGAAGTCGCTCACGGCGACAAAACCCAAAGCCAAGAAATGATCAGTGGCGGACGCTATTTGTCCTCTGACGATTCCTTAAGGGTATTTGCCATGCCCGGCCCGGCGCAATTGAAAGTCATCTGGCCAAATTTAAAAGAGACAGTCATCAGCCAAGTTGAGTCGAACCGGGTCTATTGGGTTCGTTATGAACCCAACTCACTGGCACCGAATAATAGTGGCAAACCTACTCCTCTTTTTAAGCAGTTGAATTTTCCCGAGGCCAAGCAGCACCATGAAAGCGTCAGCAACGATAAACAGAATCAACCGCTAATCCCATGGACGCTTGGCCAAGACGGTCCCGGTGTCGCCTGGGGTGACATCGATCAGGACGGATGGGAAGACTTGGGCATCGGCAACGGCAGGGGCGGTGCCGTGATGTTATACCGAAACATGGCCGGGAAAGGGTTCGAGTTATTCAAACCAAAAACGCCGTTTCAGAAGAATCCACGCGACACTCTTTCTGTGTTGATTGCAAATGGCAACCTCTTCCAATCCTTATCCAACCACGATGACGGCCTTGCTTTCGGCGACATGGTTTCAATCAACCAAGCCAACGGCACAGCACTGCAAAAGATCGCCGCCAAGGTTGCCAGTGCCGGGCATTTGGCCATGGCGGATATCGACGGTGACGGTGACTTGGATTTGTTCGTTGCCGCCCGGTCAATGCCTAACAACTATCCGCAATCGGCGAGCTCGTGGATTTACATGAATGAGGGCGGCGAATGGAGGGAGAGCGCAGCTTGGTCCAAGGCTCTACGGAACGTCGGCTTGGTTTCGGGCGCGGTTTTTTCAAACATCGATACTGATCCCTTGCCGGATCTGCTGCTCGCCTGCGATTGGGGGACACCGAAAGTTTTCGTGAATACCGGTGAGGGGTTTCTGGATCACAGTGAGCAATACGGCTTGGGCAAGTTTACCGGTTTTTGGCGGGGGATCGATGTTGGGGATTTCAATGGTGACGGAGACATGGATTTTGTCGTGACCAACTGGGGTTTAAACTCCGGCTACACGGCATCCGCAGAGCAACCGTTTATTATTTATCATGGTGATCTCGACGAGGACGGCAGCCGCGAGATCATCGAAACGGAATGGGGAAGTGACGGGAAACTTTATCCCCGCCGGAATCTTGCGACGTTGAACGTGGCGTTGCCTTGGCTCGCCGAGGGCATTAGCAGTTACGATCACTATGCCCGCTCGACAGTGGAAGACGTATTTAACGCGGCGCGCTTGGCCAAGATGCAGCGAATCGAGATTACTACATTACAAAGCATGGTTTTCCTCCAAGCCGGAGGCAGGTTTGAGGCCAAGCTGCTCCCCACCGAGGCCCAGTTTACCGCCAGCTTCAGCCCTGTGGTTGCCGATTTTAATAATGACGGTCTTGAGGATATCGTGTTCAGCCAGAATGTTTTCAGTGTCCACCGGGAAGAGTCGCGGCAGGACGCCGGTTTTGGACTGCTGCTGTTGGGTCGCGGTGATGGTGGGTTTAAACCCGCGACAATCGCGGAGAGTGGCTTGGCCGTGTTCGGGGAAGGACGGGGTGCGGCGTCGGCGGACTTTAATCACGACGGGAGGACAGATTTGATCATCTCCCAAAACGGGGCCAAGCCAAAGTTGTTTTTAAACCAAGCCAAGCAGCGTGGTCTGAGGGTGAAACTTCAGGGTAACGAAGGCAACCGGCTAGGTATTGGTGCGCAGATTTATCTCGTGTTTGGCGACAATACTGGGCCGTTGCGAACCGTGCGGGCGGGGTCTGGTTATTTGTCCCAAAACTCAGCCACCCAAGTTTTAGGTGGAGGCGACAAGGCAATCGCACTGCACGTCGCTTGGCCAAGCGGG
>JABGZB010000116.1 GCA_018674955.1 Verrucomicrobiota bacterium
ACAAAACCAACCCATCCATCGCCGACACCGACAAGGATGGAATCGCCGACGGCAACGAACTGAAAACACACAAGACGAATCCTCTCAAGTGGGATACGGATAATGACGGCTTGAGCGATTGGGATGAGATTTACAATCGCAAGACCGATCCCCTGTCCTCTATGCAACCCGGGGAGAAACTCGGCGAATTCAACGTGGGCTCCCGCATCAGGACGTCCCCGGCAATCGGGGCGGACGGCACCCTTTACGAGGCGGACCAAGGCGGCAGCGTTCGGGCCATCGCCGGAAAAAGCCAAATTGTCAAATGGGGGTTTACGGCGAAAGGCAGCATCGAATCCACACCGTCTATCGGCACGGACGGAACGGTTTATTTCGGTTCGACGGACAAAAAGATTTACGCATTGGACGGGAAACAGGGATTCATAAAATGGGATTTCATAACCGGAGACTGCGTGAAATCATCCCCGGCAATCGGCGCTGACGGAACGGTTTACGCCGGTTCCTGGGACAGCCATCTTTACGCCTTGGACGGAAAAACCGGCGCGAAAAAATGGGCGTTCAAGACCGGTGGGAAAATCAATTCCTCCCCCGCCATCAGCCGCGACGGCATCGTTTACTTCGGCTCCGGCGACAAGAAGGTTTACGCGCTGGACACCCGCACCGGCACCAAGCTGTGGGAATACGAAACTGGCGGAGACGTCGATTCGTCACCCGCCATTGGAAGCCACGGAACCGTTTACATCGGCTCATGGGACGACAATCTTTACGCTCTGGACGGAGAGACCGGCGCGAAAAAATGGGCGTTTAAAACCGGCGGGGACGTCGACTCTTCACCGGCCATCGGGCCGGACGGAACCGTTTACTTCGGCTCGTGGGATCACAGGGTCTACGCCTTGAAGGGAACCAACGGCGCGCTGGTTTGGAAGTTCAAAACCGGGAACCCCGTCTTCTCCTCACCAGCGGTCGGGAACGATGGAACCGTTTACATCGGGTCATGGGACAAAACATTCTACGCGCTGAACGGCAGGAACGGTGCCGTTCGCTGGACGTTCAAATCCGGAGCCTCGATCGAGTCCTCACCCGTCATCGGAAGCAACGGATTCGTCCACGTTGGTTCCAATGACGGCAAGGTTTACTCATTCAAAAGCTCCAGCTCCGGCCCTGCAAACTCCCCTTGGCCCATGTTCGGTCAAAACGCCCGCCACACGAACCGGCTCCAGCCAAGCGAGGTGATATCAGAAATGGCGATCCAACTCACCCCGACCGGAACCCTTGTCATCCACTATAACATTCCCGCCACCGGAAAGTGGTTGATTCAATCATCGTTCGACCTCTCAAACTGGCAATCCTACAAGACTATAACCGAGTCAGGCTCAACGACGATTCCCGTCAAGTCTTCCGCCAAGCCGGGCTTCTTCCGGCTGATCTCCGTCGATTAAAACGCGCTTGGCCAAGCGGTCGCGCCGCTTGGCCAAGCCGATGAATACGTTGCCTCGAAGTCAGACGTTGCGGACGTGCGGCACCTGAAACCCGGGCCGGTTGTTATCCTTCAATAGCGCGTTCGCCTCGACCGCATGGGCGCCGGTGTGGATTTCCTTGTCCGCATTGAACGTCAGCCAAGGCCCGATCACATAGTTGCTGCCGTCCTCCGGCACCTTCACGCCATCGCTCATAACGCTGTGCAGACTCATGAAATGCTCGTACGCGTCCTTGTTGTCCCCGAACCGCCCGGACTTGGCGTTGAACGGCATGCTCTTGCCGAGGCGGTACGAGTTGTTCATTAGGTGCCCAGCCACGCAGCCGTAGTGCGCGTCGTAGACGTTGCCGTTGGCCATGCTTGGGTCATTAGCCCTGCAGGCAGCAATGAAGCTGCCCCAGTTACCGCCCGGTGTCACCTTGCCGTTGGGTATCGATAGCTTCTCACCCTTGTCACTGCCCTTGGCATAATATTGGCCGCGGACAATCCTGCCGCCATCCTCGAAGTAATACTCGTTCTCCACCTGACGCTGATACCCGTTATAGTTCACGTTGCGAACATTGAAAAACAGGGTCTGCCCGTTCGGGTACTCGGCGATACCAAACATGGTGTTCGGCGTCTCGCCCTGGTCACCCCACTGGAAGCGGCCACCGATCGCCATCGCGCGCACCGGGTTTGTCAGCGACGGATCCATCGCCCAGCGCGCCACGTCAAGCTGGTGCGTTCCTTGGTTGTTCAAGTCGCCGTTGCCGGTTTCCCAGAACCAGTGCCAATTGTAGTGCACATAGTTGTCGTGATATGTGTCAATCACGGCCGGCCCACGCCACAGGTTCCAGTCCAGATTCGGCGGCGGGGCGGATGGGCTCTTGAACCCGATGCCGGTACGCGGCTTGCAGCAGTAGCCGTAAGAAATCTTAAGCTTGCCGAATTTGCCGGCGTTGATCATCTCATGCAGGCCGGCGACATTCGCGCTGCTGCGCTGCTGCGTGCCATGCTGGATCACGACGCCGTACTTGCGTTGCGCCTCGACTGCAACGCGGCCCTCGTGTACGTCGTGGCTCATCGGCTTCTCGACGTAAACGTGCTTGCCGGCCTGGGCGCCCCAGATTGTCATGAGCGAGTGCCAATGGTTCGGTGTCGCGATCGAGATCGCGTCCACAGACTTGTCGGCCAAGGCCTGGCGAATATCCGCAACGCCCTTGGTGTTGAACTGGCCCTTGGTCTTCTTGCGGACCTCGTCCATCTTGCGGGCGACCGCCTTCTCGTCCGGGTCGATGAGGTAGGCGATCTCCACGTTTTTCTGACCAAGCCAGCCGTTGATATGGCTGCCGCCGCGCCCATTCAGGCCGGCCACCGCGATGCGGAGCCGGTCGTTCGCACCATGTACGCTGACCTGTCCCTTGGTTCCACAAATCAATGCAGCGGTGCCAGTGGCCAGTGAGGATTTGAGAAAACTGCGTCTTGTCGTTGTTGTTTTATTCATAAGTTTGGTCCTTTTTATTATTGCACTTGGCCTAAGGCCAGCATTGGGAAAGCAAGCCTCCCACTCATCGGGTCTCCGGGCAAACTGCGCACCTTGGGCAGAATTGTCAACCACACTGCTTGTCCAGACGGACGGCTCTACCGGGCCTTGACGTCGAAGGCGAAAAGCAGCTCTTGGTCGCGCAGGTACATCACGCCATTAGCCACAACTGGGTGTGTCCAGACTCGGCCGGACGGCTTGCGAAGCTCGGTTTGGGGGTCGAGCTTGAAACGGCCGTGCTCCTTCCAGCCGGATGAGTTGGCCTCCGCGAGAACCACTTTGCCCGAGCTTTCCTCTAAGCAGTACAGGCGGTTGTCGGCATAAAACACGCAACCCTTGCCGAACTTTTTGGAATCCCACACCACCTCGCCAGTTTCGAAATCCTGACACGTCCACCCGCGGCCATCGGAGTAACCGTACAGATGCCCATCGAACAGCAGCACGCCGCCATGATGGTTTTTCAAGTTCCTGTTGTAATAATTTTCAACCACCTTGTGGCCACTCTCGAGCGTGATCTTTCGGCAGCCGGCACCGTATCCCGCGCTGATATAAACTTGGCCATCATGAAAAATCGGGGTGGGGATGACCGCAGTGCGCCCACGCCACGCAGTGCGCCATAACACCGCTCCATCCTCGGCGGAAATTCCGGCCAAAGTTTTCTGCGTAAGCTGAATATATTGACGTTCGCCGTTGTGCTCGACTGCGACCACCGACGCGTACTGCGCCCCGTCCGTCCAGTCTCTGCTACGCCAAATGATCTTGCCCGTGGTTTTGTTGAGAGCAACCAACGTCCCCTTTTTTCCGCCGGGCGTGCAGATGACAACATCCCCATCCACCAGCACAGACTCCGTATAGCCCCAGTTGGGCGCCTTCCCCCCGAGGTCGCCAGCTAGCTCGACTCGCCAATTGACCTTGCCGTCTCCGACGTCGGCACACACCAAGCCGCCATTCGCCCCCAGCGCAAAAACTTTCCCGCCATCGACCGTGGCACTGCCCCGTGGTCCATTCCCCCAGTTATTTGAAAAAATATCGCCCAACTTAGCCGTCCACAACGTCTTGCCACTCTTGACTACCTTCGCGAACAACCGCTCCTTGCCGTCCTTGGTTCCCAAGACAAACAACCTGCCCTTGGCCACCACCGGCGCCGAGTAGCCCAGACCAATGTCGCGGCTCAACCAGACACGCTTCGGCCCGGCGCTTGGCCAAGCCTGCAACAGACCGGTCTCACGGCTGATGCCGTCGCGGTTGGGGCCTCGCCATTGCGGCCAATCGTCAGCCGACAAGCCAAGGCTCACGGCGAAAAACAGTACGGTAAAAATAACCTTCTTCATGATCTGCTGCGAACGGCGGACAAACTATCGACCTCGCTTGGCCAAAGCAATCTGCAATCGCGACCGCCAGACAGCGCCAACCACCTGAGCGGCCGTAAAAAGGAGGTGTAATAGGAAGGCTGAAACAACTTGAGGGAGCGGCGGGGAAGCTTTAGATTTACGGGGCTTTGCAGACGTATTTTGCCAGATTGTTTGCGATTTTCCTGTTCGCTCCCAGTGTCCTGGTCGCGGAGGAAACGAGCTTTTCCCGCGACGTGATGGCCGTGCTGTCAAAGGCCGGTTGCAACGCCAGTGCGTGCCACGGGAACCAGAACGGCAAGGGGGGATTCAAGCTGTCGCTTTGGGGGGAGAAGCCGATGTCAGATTTCAAGGCCCTGCGATCCGGAGGGCGAGTGAATATCGACGAACCCACGGCAAGCAAAGTCCTTCTCAAGCCCACGCTTCAAGTGAAGCACGAGGGTAAAAAACGCTTCGAGACCGGGTCGGCGGAATATCGGATCCTGCTGGACTGGATCAGGGCAGGCGCCGCTGAGGATTCGAACGAAGCGCCCCACCTGAAGTCGATCTCCGTATCGCCCGGGGTGGCGATGCTCACCACTCCGGGGAACTCATTGGCGCTGAAGGTGACGGCAACTTTTTCCGACGGCGAGCAGCTTGATGTGACCCGCTGGGCGGTTTACGAAACCTCCAACCTGATCGCCGAGGTCACAGCAGCCGGGGTCCTGGAATTTGCACAAACGGGGGAGACGACGGTATTTGCGAGATACCTTTCCGGCCGCGCATCGATGCGTGCGGGGATGATTCATCCGTGGAAAGGCTACCGGTGGAGCGGCCCGGCGCCCGCCAACACAATCGACAAACACGTTTTTTCCAAGCTGAAACAATTCAAGGAAAACCCAACGGCATCGTGTGACGACGCGACTTTTATGCGACGCGCCTGCCTGGACATCACCGGGACACTCCCGGATCCCCGTGAGGCAAAGGCGTTCGTCGATGAGCGCGATCCGGGGAAGCGCGCCAGGCTCATCGAGCGACTCCTTGCTTCACCCGAATACGCGGAGTTTTGGGCGCTAAAGTGGGCGGACCTTCTGCGGGTCGAGGAGAAGACTCTTGACGCTAAGGGTGTTGAGATATTTCACAACTGGATCCGCGATGGCCTGGCAACCGGCAAGCCTCTTGATGTCTTCGCGCACGAGGTGCTCTCTGCAACCGGAAGCACCTACGGGAATCCGCCGGCGAACTTCTACCGTGCGCTGCGTTTTCCAATCGACCGCGCGGAGGCAACGGCCCAGGTGTTTCTGGGCAGTCGCCTCAAGTGCGCCCGCTGCCACGACCATCCGTTTGAGGACGTGCGTCAGGACGACTACTACCGCTTCGCGGCGCTCTTCGACGGCATCGACTACGAGATCGTCGAGAACAAGCGGAAGGACAAGTTCGACAAGCACCAGTTCCGCGGTGAGCAAAAAGTGAAGCTTGTGGATCTCGACAAACTCGACCCAAAAATCGTCCTCAAGCACCCGCGCACAAGGAAACCACCCGAGCCCGGGTTGCTGGAACGCGGTGCGCCACCGCTGGCATCCATGAATCGGAGACTCGAGGAGATGGCGCAGTGGGTGATCTCCCACCCGAACTTTGCCAGGGTGCAGGCCAACAGGATATGGTTTCACATGACCGGCCGCGCGTTGATCGAACCGGTGGACGATGTCCGCGACACGAACCCGGCCTCCAATCCGGCTCTGATGGAAACCCTGGAACATGAACTTCGCGATAGCGGCTATGACCCGCGACACCTGATCCGCTTGATCGCCAACTCAGGAACCTACCAATTCTCTGCCGATCCCCGTGGCGGCGCGGCAGGCTCCGAGGAGAACTTCGCGCGCGCAACCGTGCGCCGCTATCCCGCGGAGGTAATCATCGATGCCGCGCACCGTTCGCTGGCGGGCCCCATCGAGTTTGCCGACACGCACAAGAGCACGCGGTCGGTCGGGATGCCCGGCGTGGAAAGCGTGCACCTGTCACGGAACCCCGGGTACAGCGGGCGCTTCCTCAAGCTTTTTGGCAAGCCGGCACGACTGACCAGTTCCGATGCCGAGCGAAACGATGAGACAACCCTCGCGCAGGTTTTCGAGCTCACCGGGGGCGAGACCCTGAACCGGCTGCTACGACAGGACAACAATCGGATCGGCCGGCAGATCAAGGAGGGGAACGGGGATCCCGAGATTGTCGATGCGCTCTATTGGGCGATTTTAACCAGGGCTCCGTCTGCGAACGAGAGCACTGCGATGTTGAAACACCTCTCCGCCGCCGGAGACCGGCGCGGCGCGCTTGAGGACGTGGCCTGGGGACTGTTGAACGCGAAGGAGTTTATTCTAAGGCGATGAGAGACCCGTCCTGCCAGAGTTTCCGAGAGACCGCGATCGCACGGCGCACCCTGCTGCGAGCAGGGGGCATGGGGCTCCTTGGTATGACGATGCCGAAACTGTTGCGCGCCTCGGAAGCGACTGTGGCGAACCTCAAGATCGCGCCAAGGGCAAAATCGGTCATTTTCCTTTTCCAGTGGGGCGGGCCGAGCCAGATCGACATGCTCGACATGAAGCCGGACGCGCCGAAGGAATACCGTTCGCCGCACGGGCAGATTCGCACCTCCTGCCCGGACATTGAGATTTGCGAGCACCTTCCGCGGATGGCCCGGCATATGGACAAGTGCACCGTGATCCGCACGCTGCACCACACCATGAAGAACCACAACTCGGCCGGCTACTACGCGCTCTCGGGCCATGCGCCGCCAAGCGACGACCAGCGCCTGCGCGACCTGCCCGACCTCTACCCGGCCTACGGCTCGGTGGTCAGTAAGCTCAGCGCGAACGAGGACCGAGGCATGCCGACGTTCGTCTCCTATCCGCACGTGATCGCCGACGGCTCGCGGACACCGGGCCAGCACGCCAGTTTTCTTGGCAAAAAGTTCGACCCGTTATTCATTCCGCGCGATCCGAATGAGGCGGACTTTCGCCTGCCGGAGCTGAGTCTGCCCGGCAATCTCACGCTCGACCGGGTGCAGGCACGGCGCGGCTTGCAACAGATCATCGACGCCCAGTCGCGCCTGCTCGAATTCTCCGAGCAGGCCCGGGGGCTGGACGACTATTACAAGAACGCCATGGCGATGTTGAACTCGCCGCGAGTGCGCGAGGCCTTTGACCTCTCAAAGGAGCCCTCGTGGCTGCGCGAGAGATACGGCCGGACAACCTACGGACAGGGCTGCCTGCTGGCACGGCGACTTGCTGAAGCGGGAGTGAAGTTCTCCACGTGTTACTTCGCAAACAGCATCGGTGGGCGCAGCAAGACCAGCGGCGGCTGGGACACCCACGGCTTTGACAATACGCGAATGTATCCGATCGTTGAAGCCTACCATCTCCCGGTCACCGACCAGACACTACCGACGTTGCTGGAGGATCTCGAACAGCGCGGGATGCTGGACGAGACGCTGGTGGTCTGGATGGGAGAGTTCGGCCGCACGCCGAAAATCAACAAGAACGCCAGCCGCGACCATTGGCCGAACTGCTACAGCGTCCTGCTCGCTGGCGGAGGAGTGAAAGGGGGATTTGTCCACGGCAAATCCGACAAGCACTCCGCGGAACCGGCAGAGGACGGCGTGACGCCCGAGGACCTGGCGGCGACCATCTATTATCTGCTCGGCATCGACCCGAAGGCACTCATTTACGACACGCAGGATCGCCCATTGATGATCTCAAGCGGCGAGCCTGTGATGGAGGTTGTGGCGTAGTCGTGTGTTTCGGGCACGTGTCCCGGCCACGGCTTGGCCTGCTTAATCCTCCGCCTTGGAGGATCGGGTGGTCAGGTCATGTAACGCTTGGCGCAGGTCTTTACCCTCGTGCAGCATAGCGTAAACCTCGTCAATGATCGGCGTGCTGACATCGCGCGTGCGCGCGAGGTTCCGCGCCGATCGCGCAGTCGGATACCCCTCCACCACCGACACCGAGTCGGCGAGGATGACCTCCGGCTTTTCGCCACGCCCGATGCGATGGCCGAACTGATAATTGCGGCTTAGGCTCGAGAAACACGTCACCGTCAAGTCGCCCAGGCCGCTCAGGCCGGCGAACGTCTCCGCACGCGCGCCGCACGCCACGCCCAGACGGCGCATCTCCGCGATTGCGCGCGTGACCAGCGCCGCCTTTGAGTTGTCTCCGAAGCCCAGCCCGGCCGATGCCCCCGCCGCAATGGCGATCACGTTTTTCAGAGCGCCACCCAGTTCAACACCGATCAAATCCTCGCTCGTGTAGACGCGAAACGAAGGCCGGTGAAAAACCTGCTGCACCGTCTCCGCCACACCGGCTGCCTCGCTCGCCGCCACCGCCGCGCTTGGCATGTCACGGCAAACCTCCTCTGCCAAGGTCGGGCCGGACAGCGCCGCCACCCTCGCCAACGGCATCGTCTCGGCAAGTATGCCTCCCATCGTCAGGCCTGTCTCGAACTCGATCCCCTTGGTCACGCTTACCGCCACGCCGGCGAACTTGACCAGGCGCGCGGTGACCTCGCGAAACGCGCGCGACGGTATCGCTAGCACGACACAACCCGCGCCGTCCACCGCCTTGGCGAGGTCGGACTCGGTCGGCAGATCGGCCGGCAGGTCGACACCCGGCAAATAACGCTCGTTGCGGCCCGCTTGGCCAAGCGCGGCCAACGCATCGGCGTCACGGCCCCAGAGGCAAACATTGCCGCCATTCGAGTGAGCCACTTTGGCCAACGCCGTGCCCCAAGCACCCGCCCCGATCACTGCCGTTTTCAATTCACTGCCTCCATTCGTAAGTCCGTCGAATTAATAGCGTACTGCAATTCTTTACAATTTTTCGCGCTCTCCCTCGAGGGAGAAGGTGGCCGGAGGCCGGATGAGGGTGAACGCCCGGATGTTTTTTGAGAAGGCCACTGTTCAATTGCAGGTTTTTTGTCCGCCCCACGCCCGATGCTCGGTGCCGTTCATGAGCCGTTGAATGTTTATCCGATGCTTCCAAATCGCCATCACACCGAGGAACAGGAAAATCCAAAACAGCAACCCGAAGCGGTCGCCCCCCGCGCCCGGCAACGCCGCAACGCTGACCGGTAGCGCAACCGCAGCAGCGATCGACGCCACCGACACGTAACGGCTGACCGCGAAAAAAACAATCCAAGCGCCAATGCAAATCCCAAATGGCATCGGGGCAAGCCCAACCACCACGCCTGCGGTCGTGGCGATGCCCTTGCCGCCCTTGAAACCAAGCCAGCATGGGTAGTTGTGCCCGAGTATCGCTGACACGCCGATCAGCATGTGCAGCGTTGGCAACTCGGGCGCTTGACTCTCGGGGAACACCCCGGCCACTAGCGCCGGGAGAAAAAGGCACGGCAACAGCCCTTTCATCACATCGACAAGCAGCACCGCAACACCGATGCCTTTGCCCAGCACGCGGAACGCATTGGTCGCGCCGATGTTGCCGCTGCCGACCGCGCGGATGTCCACGCCCTTGAGCAGGCCCGCGAGCAGGCCCGCCGGCAACGAGCCGGGCAAATATCCCGCGAGAACCACGACCAGCCAAGCAAGCGCCTCCATGCGCGGACTGTAGTGGCTTGGCTTTATGAGCAGCAAGCCGTTTCCCCCGCTGCACGCGCGGATTGCCTTCGGCGGCCCGTGGCCGTTAGGCTCGCGCCGGCTTGCAGATGGACACGCCTATGATTGAGGTGCAAAACCTGACCAAGCGCTACGGGCAACACGTGGCGCTCGACGGCGTGTCATTCTCTGTGGGCTGCGGCGAGGTCGTCGGTTTCCTCGGGCCGAACGGCGCGGGCAAAAGTACCACCATGCGCATCCTAACCACTTTCATGGCGGCCACCTCCGGCTCGGTGCGCGTCGGCGGCGACTGTGTTTTTGAAAACCCGATGCGTGTCCGCGAACGGATCGGCTACATGCCGGAGAACAACCCGCTGCCGACCGACTTGCGGGCCGGCGACTACTTGAAATTTCGCGCCCAACTCAAGCGCCTGGCCAATGGCGACTCCGCCAATCGCATCGCCGAGGTGATGGAGCAGTGCGGCGTCGCCGATGTCGCCGGCCGGTTCATCGGCCAGCTCTCACGCGGCTACCGGCAACGCGTGGGCTTGGCCGACGCGCTCCTGGCCAAGCCGGAGTTGATCGTGCTCGACGAGCCGACCGCCGGCCTCGACCCCAATCAGGTTCGCTCGGTGCGCAGGCTGATCCGCGAACTCGCCGGTAGCCACACGGTGCTTATCTCGTCGCATATTCTCTCCGAGATCGAGATGACCTGCGACCGCGTCGTTATCCTGCACGAGGGCCGACTGCTCGCCAGCGGCGCGCTGGACGCGTTGATGGCCAAGGCCAACGCCGCCGTCGTCGCCGAGGTGCGCGCGTCGTTGACCGACACAATAGAGTGGGCCGCCAAACTCGCGCTTGGCCAAGCGGAGTGCGCCGAACAACCGGGCGGCTACGTGCGCTGCCGGTTCGCCGACGCCAAGAGTGCCGACACACGCGAAAAGATTTTTGCCAGCGCCAACGAGCACGGCTGGTCGCTGCGCGAATTGTCACGGCAAGCCCCGTCGCTCGAGGACTTGTTCGTCAGCCTGACACGCGGAAAGGATGGCGGCAAATGAGCGTCTTCCGCGCACTGGTTCGGCGCGAGTTGTCGGCCTTTTTTCAGGGGCCAACCGGCTTCATCATCATCGCCGCCGTGCTGTTTTTGATCGGGCTCGGCTTCGTGGTCGTGCTCTCCGGCCTGAACGGACAGGCAACGCCGATACCGGTGACACAGGTGTTTTACAGCACATATTTTTTCTGGCTGATCCTGCTGCTCATCGCGCCGATCATCACCATGCGCAGCTTCGCGATGGAGCGCGCCAGCGGCACATACGAAAGCCTGATGACCGCGCCGGTCGGCGACTGGCAAGTGGTGCTCTCCAAGTTCGCCGGGGCGCTTATTTTTTACGCGATCCTCTGGGTTCCGCTGCTGGTTTGCTCGGTGGTCGTGCGGTTTTACGTCGGCGAATCGGCGGTGCTCGGGCTTGGCCCGATGGTCACCTCGGCGCTCGGCATTCTGCTCGTCGGTTGCCTGTATATGTCGATGGGTTGCTTCGCATCGGCGCTCACACGCAACCAGGCCGTCGCGGCGGTTAGTGGTTTCGCAATGGGCGCCGCGCTGTTTTTCACCGGCTTTTTCTCGTACTTCGCCGGCGACCGGTCGGACTGGATTTCGCAACTCGCCCGACACGTGTCGCTCGCCAACCACATGGAGTCGTTTTCTCGCGGCGTAATCGACCTCGGCGCGGTGATCTTTTTCCTCAGCCTCACGGCGTTGTTCCTTTACCTCACGCACAAGGTGGTCGAGAGCCGCCGCTGGAAATAACTGATGAGCGACCCACAACAACTCGCCAGTTTTTCGCCGACCGTGCGCGGTGCGATCTCGAGACGCGTCATCCTCGCGGCGGTGGTGGCCACGGTGTGCGTCGTTTTGGCCAATTTGCTTGCGCTGCAAAATCCCGCGCGAATCGTCCTCTCTCAATCGGCCGACCACAGCCTGTCGCCACTCACGAAAAATGTGCTTGGAGCGCTGACCAACGACGTGCGTGCCGTGGTGCTGTTCGACCGGCAGGCCGACCTGTTCGAG